>CALCZU010000052.1 GCA_937903155.1 uncultured Bdellovibrionales bacterium | reverse complement strand
GCCTACTCTTCGTTTTGCTCAGAATTCCGATGGAAAATAAATTTCTCGAGACGACCATTACGTTTACGGTGGTTGCGATTCAAGTCAATTTGATGCTCGCCTTTTTTAATCTCATCCCGATTCCACCCCTGGATGGATTTAATATTTTCCAAGGGTTTCTTTCCGTCGAGATGGCGGCGAAAGCGAGTCAGCTATTTAGGTATGCCGGTCTCATCTTTTTGGTGATGCTCGTCACAGGAACGCTACACTACATTACTTGGCCGGTGGTTCGCTGCTGGCATTTTCTTCTCAATTTGGCGGGGATGCCTCTTTGATTTTTTGGGAGCATTGAGATCCCGGATCGATTCCTGTAAAAATAGTAATAGATGCGACTTATTTCTCTACAATCCGGCAGCAGTGGAAATTGCATTTATGTTGAGTCGAATGATGTGCGGCTGCTTTTTGATGCGGGCTTAAGTGCATCGCAAGTCGACCATCGTTTAGCCGCACACGAGATAGATCCGAAGACGATCGATGCACTCTTTATTTCCCACAATCATTCAGACCATGTTCGTTGCGCGAATATGTACCTTAAAAAATTTGGGTTTCCGCTTTTCGCAACGGAGCCCACGCTGTATGCGGCAAAACGATCGGTGATTTTTGAGCGAGGGGCAGATATCCACCATTTTCGTTCGGGGACGTCGACTAAAATCAAGCACGTGACGATCGAAACGATTTGCACGCCTCATGATGCCGTCGATGGGGTGGTTTTTGTGATTGATGACGGGCAACATCGCTTAGGGATTTGCACCGATGTCGGACATGTTTTTCAAGATCTCAAAAGTCTCGTTAAAGGGGTCGATGGACTTTTTCTCGAAAGTAATTACGACGAAGAGATGCTTGAGAATGGTTCGTATCCTTATTTTCTGAAAAAGAGGATCAGCGGCCCGGGAGGCCATATTTCGAACCGAGAGGCGGCAAATTTAGTGGCAAAAAATGCAACGGCAAGGCTTCAGTGGCTTTGTCTCGCTCATCTTTCAGCTTCGAATAACTCTCCTGAAAAGGCGCTCGCAGCCCATCGTCGAGTTCTAAGCAAAGACCTTCCCATTCAAGTCACAAATCGATTTAAACCCTCTGAAGCCCTTACTCTAGGCACAAAGCAGACAATTGTTTCACAAATGGTGTTCGATTTCTAAGCTTCGCTTTTCATTAAATTTGAATCCTGTTATTTCTCTGGAGAGATGGTTGGTTTTCAGCGCATGCAGTTTTCTCGTCTTCTTTTAGTGTTCATCTCTCTGATTTTTTTTAAAACTTCTTTCGCCAATGGAGAACTGGCAAGAGGGATTGAGCAGTTTAATGCTTCGAACTTTCTCAAAACCCTCCCCGAGTTTTTGCGTTTTCTTCCTACTTCTTTGAAAGCTTCCCCGGTTTTTATTTATCAAAGTGCGAGTCTTCAAGAAGCGTCTTTCGAATTTCCACGCGCCATTTTGTCCAACCCGCAAGGAACTTTGGTCCTCTCCTTCAATGGCCATTCTTCACAAGGCGGTTACGAAAGAATCGAGGCCTTCGATTTTTCAGAAGATGAAGCCAAGTTTCGTTTTTATGAAATTAACTTTGTAAATAATCGAGCCGTTCTTTCAAATCCAAACCCTTCAAAGTGTTTAACTTGTCATCGAGCGGATCCGAGACCCAATTGGGAATCTTATGATCAATGGCCAGGAAGTTTTGGGAGTCAGGATGACCATCTGTCAGACATTGAGATGCCTTCGTTTAAATCGTTACTAAAAACTTTTCCCTCTCACGAACGTTATCGTTCTTTGAGGCTTTCGCAGTTCGCACCCGTACTAAATTCGCCTCGTTACACGGGAAGAATGCCGGGAGATCCGAATATCACTTTAACGGCGAGGCTTTCGAAGAACAATTTGAAGCGCGTGGCTCGAATTATTACCGAATCCGAGGACTATGCGATTTATCGGTATCTTATTTTAGCTTCGTTGACTTGCACAAGTGAAATTGAGCAGTCGGGGGCGTTGCCGGAAAAATATCTTCCGCTTTTGTCGTACTACACTTCGAAACAGATTCGAGAAGCGGTTGCGATACAGACTTCGATTGGATCAGGGACGAGTTACGAAAGTACCTTGCGATTCCGTTCGCTTTTTGATTCTAGGGGGATCGATACATCAGATTGGTTTATGAATTTCAAAGGGGCGCTGACCAATAATTTTTTGAATGGAACGGACTGGCAGTCGGAATTGCAAGAGATGCTTTTGGAAAGAGATCCGGAATTGAAAAGTTACCGGGTTTCACAATCGGATGCGGTGGATTGTTGGAAATTGATTACGAAGAATGAAGAAGTTTTGTCGGGAAAACCGCTGAAACAAGAGTTGAGAAGTTTTGAGAAGGATCCAGAAGTTCCGCAGAGAATTTGGGATCGGGCGTGTTTGCAATGTCATGATTTGGGAAGTGCGAATCAAATGACGTTTGCGGAAGCAAAGCAGAAGAAAGCGTTTAGGAGGCATGTGGCTAACGGAACGATGCCGAAGAATCAAACGCTCACGCCCAGCGAGATTGATGCGTTGTTAAAGTAGGTCGGCTCAGGATACCCGCGATCCGCTTTCCGCAAACCGCGATCCGCGAGCCACGGTGGCTCACTCAAGAGCCTTGCAGAGTTTGTAGGTGTGTCTTGCGAGGCTATCGAGTTGCTCTTTGATTTGGGCGTTTTGGAGGTTGAGGAGGTCCATGATGGCTTCACACTCTCTAATGCTTCCAAGGGAGATTCTGTAGAATTTAGCTCGTTCCTTCGTACTGGGTTTTGCGGCTCCTTCAGCCAAGTTCAGGGTAACACTCGAGGAGGCTCGTAAGAATTGGCTTTTTAAATGATAGGGCATCTTCAGCTGGCTCGCGGTGCGGTAGAATTGAACGGATAAGTCATAACATTTAAATGAGGGTATATTTTTATTTGTCTTTTAGATCGCGGCAATGAGGCATGATGGCATGTAGGTTTGCGGTTGCGCTGATAGCGGTTCGCGGATCGCGGATTTTTTAGCGTGCACTTAAAATGTTACGAACTGTCCGTTCAATTCTACCGCAGGGCAAGGACGACGAAGCTTCCTAGCCACTTGAAAAGCCAATTCTTACGAGCCTCCTCGAGTGTTTCCTTGAATCTTAGTGAGGGTAGCGGGAGAAAGACCAAAGCGGATAGAAATAGATTCTTCACAATCGCGTTTGGCAGTATCAGGGAATGTCAGAGCATCATGCACTTAGAACCAGACAGTTTCGATGCTAGAGATAAAGATGCGCTGGATCATTTGGCAGCTAGCACATACAAACTTCTCCACCCATGCCGGGACCGCTAAACCGGCATGCCATCATGCCTGGCTGCCGAGCACCGCGGCCGCAAACCGCGATCCGCGAAAATTACAAACTATTCATCGGATCGACATCGACGGAGAATTGCACTGTTTGTTTTTGTTTCATAACGTACTCTGAAGCAATTCTTAAAAGCATTTGAATTTCTTTTACCGAATCACTTTTGATCATTGCCTGCCACCGAAAGTAATTTTTGAGCTTCGACAATGGCGCATCGGACGGTCCTAGGATTTGGCATTGATAGCCTCTGGTCGCAATTTCCGTTTTTAGAATCTGAATTACTTGGTGCGAGAAAATTTCGACGCGATCGAAACGTTTGTCTTGGAAACGGATCATCGCAAGCTTTGTGTATGGTGGAAAGCCGAATTGTTGTCGCGTTTTGATTTCGAGGTCGTAGAAATCTTTGATTTGGTTTTTTGCGGCATATTGAATGACCGGATGATTGGGATTGACAGTTTGGATGACGACTTCACCGGGAATCTCCGCCCGGCCCGCTCTTCCTGAAACTTGGGTGATGAGTTGAAAGGTTCTTTCGGACGCTCGGAAATCGGGGATATTTAAACTGGCGTCGGCGACTAAAATGCCGACGAGGGCAATCCCCGGGAAATCATGGCCCTTCGCCATCATCTGAGTTCCGATGATGATATCGACTTCTCTGGCGCTGATTCTCGCGAGGAGCTCTTCTAACGATTTTCGGTCTTTAATATTCGAACGATCGAGTCTTTCGATCCGAGCCTCTTTGAAAATCTGAGAAATTTCTTTTTCAACTTGTTCAGTTCCCAAACCGATGGTTGTGAGCTTCATGCCTTTACAGGCTTCACAGACATGAGGAACTCGGTGAACGGCCGCGCAGTAATGGCATTTTAACGATGGAGGCGATTGGTAGTACGTGAGCGCTACGTCGCAATTTTTACATCGCCAGGTATGACCGCAATCTTCACAGTATAAAAAATGCGCAAAACCGAGACGGTTTAGAAAGAGCATCACTTGCTGCTTTTTTTCGAGCGTCTTTTGAATTTTTAACGCTAGTGTTTGCGTGAGCCAAGGGACTTTCGCCGAAAAGTGCGAACTCTTGTCTTTCAAATCGGCGATATGGGTTTCTGGCAGCGCTTGTTGATTGATTCGACTGGGAAGTTCGACGTAATGATATTTCCCGAGTTTTGCGTTTTGATAACTCTCGAGTGAGGGGGTCGCCGATCCTAAAACAACTTTCGCTTTGCTTAACGCCGCTCTGACAATCGCTAGATCTCGACCGTTGTATCGGAGCGAATCTTCTTGTTTAAAAGACGTTTCGTGTTCTTCGTCGACGATAATAATTCCTAAGTTTTTCACCGGAGCAAAAACGGCGGAACGCGCGCCAATCACAACATCGACTTCTTGTTTTCGAATTTTGTTCCAGCAGTAACGTCTCTCTTTTGCGGTTAATTCGCTGTGAAGCACAACGACTCTTCCCGGAAACCGACTCGAAAATCGATTCATCAGTTGGGGCGTCAGTACAATTTCGGGAACGAGTACGATTCCCGTTTTTCCTTGAGCCACTAAAGAATCCAAAATCGACATGTAAATTTCGGTTTTTCCGCTTCCGGTAATTCCATGGAGCAAAACTGGCTTGTCTTGGGGATCTTCGAGGACCAGCTTGACCGCTTTTTCTTGATCGGGCGTCAACGTCGGCTTCTCCGCAAACAGAACCGAAGAATTTTCAATCCGATCGATGAGATCCGAGGGTTTGGATTTTTTTTCTTTAGTTGTAACCCATGCGATTCGAGGGATTGCCGTCGCAAGCACTTCCCCTAAAGGATGGCAGTAATACTCACTCACCCAGCGACAAAATTTCAGCATATTTTCATCGAAGACGGGTTCGATCTGAATCACAGGTCCTATCGACTTCAATTTGTCGGCAGGGACATTGGTCGTCGTTTGAGTGCCTAAAACAAAGGCTTCGAGTGTGCTTCTGCCAAAAGGGACTTCTAAAATCGCGCCCATTTTCAAAGTTTCTGCAATAGAATCTTCAACGAGGTAGTGAAAAGTTCCCGGCACACGCACCGGAACCGCGACATCGACAATCATCGATAGCTCAAAAGAACTTTCAAAGCTTCTTCTAAAGAACCGGTAGCGGCATTCCTTCCACCTGTTTTTTGCCAGCTCTGAATCGTATTCGTAATGGCTTTATCTTTTAATCCTCGGACTTGAACCAGATCCGAGCGGATGAGTTCATTGCCGTTTTGCTCAAAGGCTAATCGTCTTGGAAAAAGACCATCTTGATAACGATTGAAATCGGAGAAATTCCAACTCGTCACATTGCTTGCCTCTTTCCACTCAATGCGTTTAATGCCTTGGAGTTTGTGATCTAAGTAAAGCGTCTTTTGATTCTGCCCTTCTTCGTAGCCTTTGACCGCAATCGCAATAGAAGATTCGAGTTTCTTCAATTGGATGTCGGGATGTTTTAAATAATTTCCCTGAACATCCCAACTCGCAGGATCGCCTTCAAAAACAAATCCGGGTTTGTACTGTAAAAACTGATCCCGCCGCGCGAATTGTTCAGCGACGAGGAGTTCTTTGAAATCTTCAGCTGAAGAAGTTCCTAAGTATTTCGAGAAAAGATACGAGCGAGTCGCCAATTTTCGGTCGATTCCGATGACGTACGCTTTGCGATCTTGAACGCCATAGACCGGGACATGGCCTTGGGTTTTCCACAAAAAGTAAGTCTTGCCGCCCAAATAAATGAGCGACTCATCGATCGCGACCGAACTACCGTTGGCTAAATCTACCTGGTGTTTAAAAACGAGCTCGACCGAAATTCCGGGCCTTCGACTATCAAAGATCTCTTTCAATACGCTTCCCACCGGGGGAATAAACGCCCTCGCCGAAAGCGGTAGAAGAAAAGAAAGAGCCAGAAAAATCTTATTTTTGATGGATGATTGCATAATTTGTTCATTCCATTTTTCTTCGATTGCCCCTCTAAAGTCAAAGTCGAATGCCGGACACTTAAGCGAATATCCCACAGTCGTCGACAAAAGGTGTGCGTTTTATTCCACTTTTTTCGAGTATCTAACGCCTCGCAACGCCGATAAATCGGGCTTTTACGGGTGTTTTAAATCTGGTATGTCTATTGCTATTAGTTATAGCTACCCATGACAAATGAACTCTTATCCAGCGTTGCAGGCTACCGTATTCAAAAGACTTTAAAGTCCCCAGTGACTTTAAAGGGGATAGGCCTCCACACGGGTCGACCCGCTGAAGTTCAAATTTTTCCGGCTCAACCCAACGAAGGTTTACAGTTCGAAAAAACAGTCGGCGGAAAAACTTATCGAGTTCCCGCACACTTTGAATCTGTTGTTTCAACGACTTTAGCGACATCACTCGGCATCGCCGGAATTGAAGATTCAAAAATTTCGACGGTCGAGCATTTGATGTCAGCCCTTTATGCGATGGGAGTGACAAACGCGCTGATCCGAATGGAAGGGCCCGAAGTTCCGATTTTAGATGGCAGTAGTGCCCCTTTTGTTGAAGCCTTACTCGAAACGGGATTGGCCGCCCAACCTTTTACCGCGAACGCACTGAAAATTTTAAAACCGATTAAAATTTATCAGCAGGGCGCCATCTGCGAACTTTTGCCTCGAGACAGTCTCCGATTGACTACGTCGGTTGATTTTCCGCATCCGATGATTGGAACTCAGATTTTTGCGCTCGAACTTTCTCCGAAATCCTTTAAGGACATTATTTCAAATGCAAGAACCTTTGGTTTTTATAACGACTTGCAAAAGTTACAATCCCATGGATTAGCGCTAGGAGCTTCGCTTGAAAACGCCGTCGGATTTACCGAAGACGGTGTTTTAAATACCGACGGCCTCCGTTATCCCGACGAATGTGTTCGTCACAAACTACTCGATGCTTTGGGCGATTTAGCGCTTTGCGGATCATGGATTCAGGGAGAGCTTGTAAGCTTTAGAGGAGGCCATTCGATTCATCTTGCCCTTTTAAAATCTCTCGCCGCCCACCCAACTCACTGGGAACTTTTGCCCAGTGAACCGATTTCGGGCCTCTCCGGTGAACATTTACGAGAAGGTCATAAAAAATCCTACTCGTCTCTTTCAGAAATTTCCTCGAAGTCGTTGTGAATTGGAACGCACTTAAAGAACTACGGCAAATCTTCCTCGACGGTTCGAAAAAAAATCGAAACTACTGGGATTCTAAAGAGCTCCTTGAAGCTTATGATGAAACGTTTGCGAAAAGAATCGGATGGAAATGGGATTCGGTTCTCAATGAAATCAAACCCAAACTCCATATAAAAGCAGGATTTACTTTGGTGGATTGGGGAGCAGGAACGGGTATTGCGACTCGACGATTTCTTTCGCACTTTGAAGATTCGGTTCCAGAAAAAATTATTTTGGTCGAACGATCGGAAGCCGCCCGAGAATTTGCAAAATCTAAAATTCAATTAGAATCTCAAATTCCGGTAGAAACCTCACCTCAGATAAAGGATTTGCCCTCTTCGACTGTTTTACTCGTCAGCCATGTCTTAACGGAGTTGTCGGATCCCGCCATTGAAGAACTCTCTCAATTAGCAGCTCAAGCAAGTGAAGTGATTTGGATTGAACCGGGAACGCCGGAATGCAGTCAGCATTTAGCGAGAGTGCGCCAAAAACTTTTGCCCCACTTGCAAGTGGTGGCACCTTGCACTCATGATTCACCGTGCCCGCTTCTCGACGCGCATCAAGACTGGTGTCATCACTTCACCGCAGTTCCCTCGGAAGCTTTTACGACGGAGAAATGGAAAACTTTTTCCAAAGAGATGGGCATTGATTTAAGAAGCCTTCCAACAAGTTATCTCGTTTTATCGAAGAACTTTTCTTTAGAAAGAGAAAAACCGCTCGAGAGATTGATTGGACGATCTCGAGTTTACAAAGGATATGCGTTAGCGGATTTCTGCGGACCCAAAGGAATAACGCATGCGAAAATTTTTGAGAAAACAGATAAAAAACTGATCCGCTTTTTAAAAGATGCGCCGTTCTCATATCTTCGCGATGCAACGAAATGACTGCTTTCGTTAAAGCCCCCTTCAAATCTCATCGCCAATCGCGACTCCCAAATGTTATTTAAGACTCAGACAAAAAATTTCTTTAAAAAACATGGGGAAAAAATCATGAGAAACTTGATTCTGACATTTGTTATTTTTGGGTCGTCAGTGATTTCATTTGCTTCACAGAGATTCGCGGGACAACTGGACGAGGATATCCTGACGTATATGGAAGAGGTTCCGACGGATGCGAGCGCGATCGAAGCCATTCGCCGAACGCAGTTTCAACCTTTAAGAGAAGAAGGAGAAATTGGAATCATCATCGACGTGATTGTAAATCTCGGGAAAAAGCTATGGGCGTTTGTGGAAGCCAATAAACCTGTCGTGGATATCAAGCACAGTTATGCGAATGCGCTTCCGAAGGGGGTAATTTCGAGTGATACCCTCCAAGGTTTTTCAGAGGTTCAATTCAGGAGTCTTCGCTATAGCGGAAAAAATGGCTTCGGCAACAATGTGTTTGATGTGACTTACACTTTAGTTCACCGCTATGGAGGAAACTACGACGGAGAAGGCAGTTATCTCGAAAATGTCACGGTCCTTCCGCAAAAAGTCGAAGTGCTTTGGGGATACAATCTCTCGATGTCGGTCGACAGCATTAGCACGGTAAATGTGGGAACAAAGAAGGCTCCCGTTGCATCGCTTCTCATGCAGGTAAATACCAAAGTGTCGACGGTAATCAAATCTTCTGAAACACACAATGTTTTTTCATTCAGAGGAGATTCTTCGAAAGTGACGTCTCCTATTTTAGACGGTGCGGCGTTGTAACAAGCAACGTCATTAACTTCGGCTCGGCTACGCCGGAGCGTCCAATGACTTCAATGGGGCTCCTTGGTACATTTACTAACATCAAGGAGCCCTCCATGAAAACGCTAGCATTTTTATTTCTCATCAACATCAGTGCGTTCGCAGTCAATCCTGATCAAAAAACTCTACCGATTGATCTCGCGCCCTATGAAGCGCCCCTCTCGAGAGAGACGCTACCAGTCGCGGCCCCTCCTATCGGACCCATTCATAGCTTAGCGGAATGGGAAAAATCTGAAGGTGTGATGGTGTTGTGGACCAATCCTTCACTCGTCCGTGCGCTTCAAAAAAATGGCAACGTAAAACTTTTTTCAGATGACCGCAGTTCACAATCGTGGTGGGAAAATTGGTTGAAAAGTAATGGCATCTCGGATCAAGGCGTTTCCTATTTTCGAATTCCTACCGATAGTATTTGGATTCGGGATTACGGCCCATGGTTTATTCTCGACGGAAATTCACAGTTAGGAATTGTTCACTCAAAGTACAATCGCCCCAGACCCACTGATGACCAAGTTGCGAGTCGGATTGCTCAGATTAAAAAAATTCCGTACTACCCAACAGGGCTCGTTCACACGGGTGGAAATTACTACAACGATGGGATGGGAAATGCCTTTTCATCGACGCTTGTCTTTTCGGAGAACTCTTCGCTTTCGAAAGATACGGTTTTAACCCGGATGAAAGATTTCTTAGGAATTGAACGCTACACAACATCGGAGCTTGGAAAAAAAATTACGATCGAGCATATGGACACCTTCGGAAAGCTTGTCAGTCCAGACACCTGGGTTTTCAGCGACTTCCCTGCGAATTCAAAATTTAAAAAGGATTCGGATCAAATGGTGAAAATGCTTTCTCAAATGAAGAGTCCGAATGGCAACCCCTACCGAATCTTCCGAATGAAAATGACCTTGCGCCCCGGTTCTTCTCGCGAAGACTACCGAGCTTACATCAATTCATTTATCAGTAACCACGCAGTCTACTATCCAACATACGGCGACGCGATTGATCAAGAAGCCAAGGCCGTGTATGAGGCCGCCCTTCCCGGTTACGAAGTCGTGGGAGTCGACGGAAGACAAACCGAGTGGGGAGATTCCGTCCATTGCCGAACTCGCAATCTGTTAACTCGAGAAACGGTATTTTTATTTCCGAAAATGAATTTAACAAAGGGAACACTAGAGATTCAGGGAGATTTCATTGCGACTCCGGGCGAAAAAGTCACCGAAGTGACCGCTTACTTAAGACCTGCAAATACCGAAGAAGCATGGGAAGCGCATCCGATGACCGCAGGTACGGGTTCGAATTACTCGCTTAAAATTTCGGATTTAAAATCGGGAGACAAATTGAATCTTTATCTCGAAGCCACCGATTCGAAAGATTCGAAGGCGTCGTATCCTCGATTCGCGCCTCGTAATCTTGTGGAGCTTGTGATACCGTAAGCGCAATGATTTTTGAAAATGCCGCTTCGTTAGATCAGTACTTAAAATCACAACCTCCTAAGCCGCCAGTTTATCCGAAAAAAGTCGTCATGGTACTTCCCGACTTTTTCGATGTGACTTATGCGATTAATCCCTACATGACGGACTCCAAGGGAGATTTGAACCAAATCGATCGCGCACTCGCAGTGAAACAGTGGAACGATCTCAAAGAGACTTATGAAAAATTGGGACTTACCGTCGAAACTTTAAAAGCGCACCCCGAACTTCCCGACATGGTGTTCGCAGCGAATCAGTCTTTCTCTTTCATCGACCCAAAAAATAAAAAGAAAAGTATTTTACTCTCTCAAATGCGATCGCCCTATCGAAGGCCCGAAGTCGCTCTCTTCAAAGCGTTTTATGAAGAATCCGGATTTGCGATTCACGAATTGCAAGATCCCAAAGTCTGTTTCGAAGGCAATGGAGACGCACTCATTCAACCGGGTAAAGGGCTTGTCTGGGGCGCTTACGGCCCGAGAACGGATAAAAAGATTTACGAAGAAATCTCCAATCGTTTTTCACTTCCGGTCGTCCGTTTTGAACTGCTTTCAAAAGATTTTTATCATCTCGACACTTGTTTCTCGATTTTAAATGACGAAACGATTGCCATTCAAAAAGCCGCATTTTCGACAGAAGCGATCAAGATGATGCAAGTCGCTTTTCGACATCGAATTGAAATCGACTACGAGGAAAATCTTCGCTACTTCAGCGCGAATTGCCATTGCCCCAATGGCAAGGATGTCATCCTTCAAAAAGGTTCGCAGAATTTTAAGCATAACTTGCTAAAAGCAGGATTTAGAATTCACGAAGTCGATACGAGTGAATTCATTAAAGCTGGGGGCTCTGTGTTTTGTCTTAAGAAGATGCTTTTTTAGACTTTGCTTCTTCGACAAGTAAAACTCGTTGAGGCGCGAGAGAGATGCCTGTTTCGGCTAAAGCTTCGACGCACTTACTAATCATTTGATCGCCAATCACCCATTGTTTTGAGTAGTCATCCATCGAATAAATCAATTTTACTAAAATCCAAGATTCCGTGCTTTCTGTTGCAATCGCAATGGGGCTCGGAACTTTACGAATCCCTCGCACTGTTTCTGCGACTTGCACCAGGATTTCCTTTACCTTTTTCAAATCGCTTCCATAGGCAACGCGAAACATTTGATTACGTAGGATTGGACCATTTTTCGCGGCGTAGTTATTTACTTGCGACTGTGCGACGATGCGATTGGGAATAGTAATAATTTCATCGGTGACAGAAATTAAGACGGTGGCTCTCCAAGTGATCTCATTGACCACTCCAACCGTTTTTTGACCCGAGCTGAAAATTTCAACCCAGTCTCCGATTCCGTAGGGTTTATCAATTTGAAGTGCAATCCCCGCAAAAAGATTTCCCAAAGTTTCTTGCAGCGCCAACCCTAAAACGACCGAAAAAATCGCCGACGTGGCGAGCACTGAAGCGATCTGAATTTGAAAGATGCTCGTCGCCATCCATCCCAGAAGGGTCATACTGATGAGCAACGTTAGAAGATTTACGAGCAGAAGCGGAACACCGACCTGCATGTTTTTAAAGAAGAGATATT
Source organism: uncultured Bdellovibrionales bacterium (assembly GCA_937903155.1). Taxonomy (GTDB): domain Bacteria; phylum Bdellovibrionota; class FAC87; order UBA2466; family UBA2466; genus CALCZU01. Next base: position 5,800 of record CALCZU010000052.1, on the reverse strand, counting down.
CAAAAGCTAATATGCGACAAGTTTTAATAAAGACAATCGCCGCCCAAACGACTGTGAAAAATCCAATCCAAGGAAGAAAGCGGTTGAGACCATTATTGATTCGCTCCGAATCGGGAAGCTCATATGAGAACCAGTACATCAAAAAGAGGATACAAGCCGTCGCCATGTGCCCCGAAAGATTTTTGAAAAGCTTACGCAAGTTGCGATGCCGTTCAGGCGTCAATTCGGTTAAGAAAATTTTATAAAGCGCGAAAGCAGCAATGGTGAGAAATAAAATGAAGATGCCCGGCTCAATTTGAATCGCTTGATCAATTCTATCGAGCGGCAACCACGACTGAGAAAGTTTCGGATTCACAAAGACTTATCGTCAAAAACCCTCGAAAAGAAAAGAGAAAACTTGCCCAGCATGACACGACGGCGGTTGGGGAGTGGGGGTGGGTATGCCCGACCTCAAGTGCCCTTCTCCCGTCTCCGCCCTTCGGGCTACGCCGGGCAAGCGGCAAGAAGAGGCTCGTCCGGCGTAGCCCGAAGAGCGGAGACGGAGCCTGCGAAACAACTTGAGGTCGGGCATACCCACCCCCACTCCCCAACCGCCTCCATCCCCACCTAGAATAATTAACTCATCGCATTACAATTTTGAGATAAGATCTACCCACTTTGGGGACGGAGGTCGGCATGTCGACGAGAGAGGTACCTTTGCGCCCTTTTTTGCGTGTTTTCTGAAGAAGTTTTGGAACAGAATTCGGTCTCGGTGAGACTGGAAACTAGATTACATGCACTGCATCAAGATTAGCTAAGAGGGGGGCGGGACAGGTGTTTTCGTTAGTCTTGGATGCGGGGCGTTGGAGGATTGCTGTTCTTTTAAATGGTGTCATACTTAGTGTTTTAAGCACATCCCACTACAACTTAATTTTTTTGGAGACTTCGATGAAACACTTTCTTCTGGTTCTCAGTTTTTTGTCTGTGACGGGCTTTTCGGCGGTTGAATATCAGTATTTGAGAATTCCTCGGAAACTTTTGACTGAGAAGTTTGTGAAGAGTTCGGGATTTATTGAAGATCATTTTCACAATCAGAAATTTGTTGTGGGTTATTTGCCGTTGAATAAGAGTTTTGAGATTCCGCCTTCGATCACTAAAAGTATGATCGAATTGGATCCTATCGAATGGGCGCATCAGTCTCATGATATTGAGACATTGAAAGTGATTCCGGTCGAGTCCAGTTTCTCTCATCGAGAATTTGAACCTTTTCATACTTACGAAACTTTGTCCGCTGAATTGAAAACCATTGCAGAGAAGTATCCGAATTTAGTGGACTTGCAATCGGCGGGTAAAACGGTTCAAGGACGTGAGATGTGGTACGTAAGACTGACTTCGAAAAGTTCGGTGACGCCTTCGAAACCCAAGGTGCTCTATATTTCTTCAATGCACGGGGATGAAGTCACCGGAAAAGAGATGATGGTTTATTTGATCCGTGATCTGCTTGCAAAATATGGAAATGATGCTGCAACGACGGCACTTCTCGATCATTCCGAAGTTTTTATCATGCCTTCGATGAATCCGGATGGAACTCAGAAGTCTCAACGATTTAATGCCAATGGCGTCGACTTGAATCGTGATTTTCCTGAATTAAATGAATCTCCGTTCGGCGGGAACCAAGCGATTGAGACGCGCAATATTATGGAGCTTCACCGCGAGAATCATTTCCTGGTCGCTTTAAATTTTCATGGCGGTTCACTCTGCGTAAATATTCCTTGGGATTCTCGTAAGAATAATTCAAATACCCTTTTTGAAGACAATACGCTGATGCTTTCGATGGCGCATCAGTATGCCGATGCGAACGCTCCAATGAAAGCGAACCACTCCTCCAATTTCAATCATGGAGTGACCTATGGTTATGAATGGTATCCGGTCTATGGTGGAATGCAGGACTGGGCAAGTTTCTTCCGGCAATCCATCCACGCCACGATTGAAATTTCGAACACGAAGTGGCCGAATGCAAATACGCTTCCTACATTTTGGAATCAGAATAAAGTAGGACTCTTTCAGTATCTTAAAAACGGCTTAACCGGGATTCATTTTAAAGCGGTGAATGTTGAGGGTCAGCTTTTAGACGTCTCAGTGGGAATTTCCAGCAGTAAGCGCGCATTAAATTTCTCAGGGTACGTCCACCGTCCGAGCGTGACTGCAGAGCAACAAGTGACAGTCTCGGCTCAAGGTTATAAAACTAAAACCCTATCGATGACACCTCAGTTTTTTCAAGGCACTTACGAAACGGTTGTCTTAGACAGAAACTAATCCCCGTCTGGGGAAGTAGCGAATACAGTATCCGAGAGCGAGCGCGAGAAATAATCCTCTCCACGCTACTCCAGGAACCCAGTAAAGAAAAACACAGGACATCAGAAGAGAAAGCACGGTCAACACGACGTGCTTTTTTTCTTTTAAAGAAATCTTCATTAAACACAGACTTGAAAAAAGATACTGAGCGGCAACGGCCAGGGTCGCAAGTTCTAAAAGTTCTGTCATCGTATTAAAAAAACAGAGTGCCGCCGAGACGATAGCTCCGGGCCAAATCGCGGCGTTCAGTGATTTCTTCTCACTTTTTCCGTCTGACAAAAGTCTTGGAAGTTGTCCCTGTTCGACAATCGGCATGAGCATCCGCGGTGCCGTGATGGCGGACCCCGAAATAAAACCTAAGATAGAAATCAGACCTGTGAGTCCAATCAGTTTACCTCCCCATCCTCCCCAAAGTCCTTCGGCCAACATCGTAATCGGTTTTTCAGACCCAATCGCAAGCGGCTGAGCCATCACTGCCGATTGAATGAAGACGTAAAACACAACGCAGATAAAAAGCGACGTGACCGTCGCCCAGGGGACTGTCTTCTTAGAATGCGATGATTCACCTGAAACAACAGGAATAATTTCAAAACCCGTGTACAAGAATAAAATTGAAAGGATTCCACCACCGAGGTCGTTTAGTTTTGGGAGGGGGCTCATCGGAATCTCTTTAAAACTCGGGATAGCTGCAATCACAATCGCAACTAGGGGAGCGATTTTAATCCAAGTTATCATGGTCATCGTCTTAGACCCGTATCGGATTCCAAACGTATTGATAAACGCGAAGAGCAGAATCATCGCGCCTGCCAAAACCTGCGACACGACCATTGGAAATTGATTTGGAAAAAAGTATTCTAAATAGATTGGGAATGCGCTCGAAACAGTGCTGGTACTTACAATACAAGTAAACCAGTTCAGCCAACCAATCGGAAACGCAGATTCTTTACCCAAAGTTTTTAATGCGAATTCATAAGGGCCACCATTACTATCGAAGCGCGACGACAATTCGGCGTAAACGAGCGCGATGGGGGTCAGCATCAAACCACAAACAAAAAAGAGAACCGCCGCCCAAATGCCTAAAGACTGACCCAATTTTCCGGGTAAAACGAAGACACCCGATCCAATAATTCCATTAATTCCTAGGGCCAGAAGCGCGAGTTTTGACATAGGCCCCGCACATTACTCACAAATTTGTGACTGACAATTCTTTTCGAGGGAATCAGGCAAAAAGGAGCCTAAAACAGGCTCACACCAAGCGTTTTTCACTGCATCTCACCCAAATTATTCGTCTTTATAAAGACCCCAGCTTTTTAAAGTGCTCGCTTCTTCAGAGGAGAGAGAGACTTTTTTAAATTTGGCGTTTTTCATTCCCTTCACTCTTTTTTCGCACTCCGCCCAAGTCTTGTGCTTTCCCACGACGCCGTCGACGAAGCTCAAATAGAAAGGCGTGATTTTTTTTGCGTTTGTTTGAGCCGTGACCTCGGAACTCACCGAGTATTCACTCGTTTTCCCTTCGTACAATTCGACGGGAAGCGACTTACTAAACGCAACTGCAATCTCGTCGACTCTTTCATTTCCGGAAATGCCGGAGTGAGCAGGAATCTGGACCCAATCAATATTTTTTGCTCCGCGAGCTTGGCTTAAAGCGTAGAGTTGTTTCCATAACTCTTGATTAGCGACGTCTTTTCCTTCGCCCGTCCGCCAATTATTTTTAATCCAACCATAAATCCAAGACTTCATTCCCTTAACAACGTAATTGGAATCGGAATATAAAAGGACGGAATATGAAAGGTCAGTAATTTTTTCGAGGGCTCGAATGGCAGCCATCAGTTCCATCTGATTGTTCGTCGTTTGCGCTAGGCCGCCACCTAACTCGGTAACCGATCCTTCAGGAAAGAAGAGAATCGAACCCCACCCTCCCGGGCCGGGATTTCCTGAGCAAGCGCCATCGCAGAAGATGATGATTTTTTTGTCACTTTCCGAACCGCTCATGACTAGCCAGAAAGTTTTTGGTCGAGCTGGCCAGCAGAAGCAAGTGCCGCGAGTTCCGTAAAGCCTCCGACAAGTTCTTCACCAATAAAAATTTGGGGAACAGTCTTCCAGCCAGTCCGTTTTTTCAACGCGTTCAATTCATCTGGATTGTCTTGCAAATTGACTTCTTCAAAAGCAATTCCCTTCCTTGTCAGAAGTTGTTTCGCTCGAACGCAATAAGGACAATGGGTCGTGGTATATACAGTTACTTTTTTCACAGCCCCAGTATCCTGATTCAGAACGTTGTTGTCAAAGGCGGGCTTTTCGAGCGAGAATCGCCGGTAAGAAATAGAGTCACTTTATGTATCCTTTAGAAATCAATCATCTTGTAAAACGCTATGACCAGCTCGTTGCGGTCGATAATGTCCATTTTCAAATTGAGCCGGGTGAAATTTTCGGGCTTTTAGGTCCGAATGGTGCGGGGAAAACTTCGATCATCTCCTGCATTTCCACACTCGAGCAACCGACGTCAGGCGAAGTCATCGTGATGGGATCGAATGTCGCCCGTTCGGATAAACGAACTAAGCAGCTTGTCGGCGTTGTACCCCAAGAGATCGTCAGTCACGGTTTTTTTTCAATTGAAGAAGTTTTAGATTTTCATTCGGGCTATTACGGTTTGCTGCAGAATAAAAAACAGATTGATTTTTTATTAGATCGCTTAGCGCTGACCCCGCACCGAAAAAAACGCGTGAGACAATTAAGTGGCGGAATGAAACGCCGGTTAGCTATCGCAAAAGCACTCGTCCATAAGCCCAAACTTTTGATTCTCGATGAACCCACTGCAGGAGTGGATGTCGAACTCCGAAATACACTTTGGGATTTTGTGGAAGAACTCAATCGAGACCATCAAGTCGCAGTGTTATTAACAACCCATTACCTCGAGGAAGCCGAAAAACTTTGTAAGCGCGTGGGTGTTTTAGACAATGGAAAACTCTTGGAAGTGGGAAATACCAAAAGCCTCATTCAGAAGCTGACGCTGAGGGAACTCACGATTTGTCTCAAGACTAAAGTGTCTCCCGTTCAATCGGCCTATTTAGTCAAGCAGACCGACGATGAAATCAGCTTACGTTTCCCGAATCAAATTCCGATTGGCGAGCTTTTGGCTTTGGTGGACGATGACAATATTAAAGACCTTCGAATTCGTGAAGGAAACCTTGAAGACGCGTTTTTAAGATTGGTGGAAGATGAACCCAAAAATTGATTTAACCTGGGCCCCTTTTTATTCGCTCTTGCGAAAAGAGCTACGGCGCTTTTATCGCGTGATCGGACAAACGATTTTTATTCCGCTCATCAACTCAACTCTCTACATGATGATCTTCGGAGTTTCCCTCGGAAATAATATTACTGTAGAGGGGCACCAGTCTTACCTCGCATTCCTTATCCCAGGAATTGTGATGATGGGAGTTTTGAACAATGCCTTTCAGAATTCTTCGAG
>CALCZU010000051.1 GCA_937903155.1 uncultured Bdellovibrionales bacterium | reverse complement strand
ACTGATTTGGGTTGAGCCGTGTAGTATTTAGTGCCTAGACTAAATTGCTTCACTTGCAAGTCCCACATCAGACGGCGCATAAACCCTTTTCCACCCGGTGCAAAAAGTTCCATGCTCGATTCGGTTAGCGCGATCGTGCGAGGAGCGATTTTCACATTGGGTGGAATATTTTTTAAAACTTCGATTGCGGAATAGACGACCGTGTCGGCGTGGTACGCATTTGAAATTTCTGTAATCTTAAACTGAGTTTGAATACTGCTAGGGCAAGGGGCCGTGATGCAACGAATCCCAGTGTCTTCGGTTAAGGTAATACTCGTAGGCTGATTGGCATCATCTCTTTGATTCAACGTTGCTGCCGTTGCGATAAAACCGGTCTGCGGTTTGGTCGGAACCACGTAATTCAATTCCCCACGTCGGAGAGGACGTTCGACATTCAATCCCCCACCTGCCAAAACGATTTGACTCATCATTAAACCTGTCACAGCGAGTACAGATAAACTTTTCATTTTTAACTCCTTTAAAAAACCCCAACCCATGTAACCCATGTCCCCACAACCCATGTGGTGATGAATGGTGTCTATAGCAACCGCCATGCCACGAAATTTTCAGATTTTAGGCTTGAGTCTTAGAAAAATTTTAATTTGGAGTCAGTGCCAGGATGAGACTGGTGCCTCAACAGCTCTTAAAATCGGTTGTCCGTAAGCGTCTTGGAGAGATCGCCGTTCCAAAGCTTGAGCGCTTTTTGACCGGGATTCATTCTAGAGTCGATGATGGTTTCTAGAGGTTTCAAAAAGGCTTCTTCGCCCAGACCCCGGTTTACTAAAGAAGCTTTCGAAGCTTCGAAAAGTTTCTTACAGATCTCGAGTACCGGAATGGAACTTTTTGCCAAAAGGCCATCTTTTGCAATCGCAAGGCTCAGTTCTCGCCTTTGCTTGTCATCGTATTGGCCTAAGAGCTCAAAGCAAAGTTTGCGGGCCGTTTCATCGTACATCAGCCCCACCCAAAACGCCGTGCAAGCATAGCGATCGGCAGGAGAAAGATTATCGACCGAACGAATCTCGACATAACCTGGCTTTAACCGACTGTCGGTGAATAACTGCCGGATTGCATTCCATTGATTGGTGTCATCCAAGACAACCCCTTCGAGCTTACCGGCTTCAATATCATAGAGTGTTTGGCCATCGGCAGCGACATACTGCTTCTTCTTGTCTTGAACGAACATCAAAGGCTCGTTCCAAAGATATTCTGCAAGCTTTTCAAAACTAAAATCTTTGGCAAACGCCTCTTGGAACATTCCCGTGCGATTTGGATCGGTTTCAAGCCATATCTGATGTCGGTACGAAACGTATCCCGAAGGCTTGCCATCAATAAAAGGAGAGTTCCCAAAAAGTGCATACGAAATCGGAGACGCCAAAAGACTCGCTCTCAACATTTCAATGGCTTCTTTTTCACTCGTGTAATCGAGATTAATTTGAACAGAAGCCGTCCGTCGCATCATCGAAGTCCCTAGACGCGAACGCTTTTCGAAATACTCTGTCATGATCCCGTACCGTTCAGAAGGAATCAGCTCAATTTCTTTCACTGCATGAATTGGATCCGAGCCCAGAGTCAGCCACAGAAGTCCCCACTCGTCGGTAATGGAAGTGACCTTCTTTTCAAAAGCGTCGACTTCTTTTTGAACCTGAAAAATATCTTTAAGCGGATCGGTTGAAAGCTCGACCTGGCTTCCCGGCTCGAGCGAAACTTTTCCGTGGGTTGAAGTGAGCCCCAAAGGATTGCCTTCAGTATTTGTAATAATCGGCCAAATATGTTTTTTCGAAAGATTTTTTAAAAGTGTTGAGGCCCCGGGATGCGCTTTATCGGAATAAGAAAAGGACGTCTTATCCGGCCACATCGCAATGCGCTCGATTTCAATTCCAATTTTTCTATCTTCTAATGCGCGAGCGCTCGAACGAAAGAGTTCTGCGATCCACGCGGTATGTGATTTTGCTTTCACAGAAGACATTCTGCAAAATATACCTAAGTTTTAGGTATTTACCAATTTTTCCGTCAAATCATCTTCTGGAAGTTGGATGCAACGCTGTAATTTGGTTTCAAACCCAAATTGGAAGATTGAGAACATTTGCTAAAATCTAACGAGATCGCTCTGAGAGCAATTCCGCTCGGAAACGGCGTCTTTGCGCCATATAACTCGTCGCCCAAAATCGGAAAAAAGTGTTTAAAGAGTTCAAAACGCAGTTGGTGAGAACGTCCTGTTTTGGGTTCGAGAAGCCAACGCCCGACGGTTGCTTCTTTAAACTTTTCGCCGCCAATAAACTCTGCCTCGGTGACAGACTTCTTGCCGAAGGGTTTTTCGTAAGCTCGCTTTTTACCTTTGAGTAAGAAACTTTCCCAGTGGTATTTTGAATGAGGTTCTGGCCAAGCATCGGTTTGAAGTTCGGTCAGCGCTTCATATTTTTTGACGACCGTGCGATTTTCAAACCACTGGCTTGCGGTCATATGCGCATGGGGGTTCTTCGCAAATAAAATGAGGCCCGACACTTCCCTATCCAGTCGGTGAACCACAAAAACTTTTCGTTTCAATTTCTCCGTCAAAAGATTGAGAAGTGATTCGGAGGTTAAAAGGTCGTCAAATCTCCCCGGAATGGACAACTGGCCCGCAGGTTTATCGAGGAGGAAGAAATTTTCGTTTTCAAATAAGATATTCAAAGTGGGCAGTATGTACACGAGCTTTCAAAGACTTACAAGTCGGCTCAAGGATTCTTGCTTTTGCCCAAAGAAGCAAATAGACGGCTTCTTTTTGAAGTCGTGGTGTCGCGATAGGGAATCTTCCATTTTTCCAATTGTGCGGTAAAGGCTTCATGAACAGAATCTGGATCTTGGTTCTTCACTTCAATTTCGATTTCGTAAATGGTTTCGCCTGCAATTTCAAAACGATCCACTTCCAAAACAATCCCCTTTTCCCATTTCACGGTATGTCTTTGGATGTCGAGTTGCCCTAAAACTTTGAGGTTCGAAAGCTTCGAATCGGGCAAATTCGCTTGAAGCATCAAAGCCCCCCGATTTTGAAACTTTGAAAGGTCTCCTTTTCCTTCCACTAACTGCTTGGCGAGCGTTCTATCGACCTCATCCTCGAGCTCCCACCGCATTTTTGGTGAGGATTCTCCGTCCCAATGCAAAACCGTCGCAAATTTCAGGGTCATCTTCGCCTTCTCATCCCCTAATCGCATGCGAAAGTTAAAGCCCGCGTCCTTTAAGTGTTTTTTCTTCGTGTCGAGATAATACGTCGTAAAAGTTTCATTCGAAATAATCTGAGACTCAGTCACTTCGAGAAGTTTTTCGTAGCTCTCAACCCCCATCAAAAGATACTTCAATTCAATTTCAAGTTGAGGTAATGGCCAGGCGGTGGTGAGCATTTTATTATTCTATCACGAAGCCCGTCATGCGAGGAGCGAAGCAACGACGTAGCTCAATCCGTATAGACTTTGAGGCGGGCTTCGGCGAGGAGTCTGTCATTTTCATCGAAGACCATGCCCTTGAAAAGGATGATGGGCAGCATGGTCCGTTCCGTTTCGAGTTTTACTTCAAGCGTTCCAGTTCGAGGAAGTTTTGACGGCTCCTCGAACTTTGCTTGAGTCACTCCGACCAAAAAGGCTTTCGAAACTTTTTGGGTGGATGATTGGAAAAGATTTCGTGCGATCGATCCAAAAGCATATCCTTGCGCCATAAACTCGATAAAAGAAGAAGGTCTAATCCCTTCGTGCGAGAAATAATGTGCATCGCTTTTTAAACTCACCGAGCAAACAATCTGCGAATCCGAAAACTCGACGACCTCGTCAATCCAAACCATGGGGGGTTTGTGAGGAAGATACTCTAAGAGCTCAGTGGTTGAGAGGGGTAGCTTCAATTTGTCTCTCCATCCATTTTTTACAAGCCTTGCGATCAATTTTAGAACTCGCATTGATCGGAAATTCTTCGGCCACCTGAAAATACCGTTCATTGAAATCTCGTCCATAGCGCGTTTTCAATAAGCGATACACACCTTGCTTTGAAGGAGAAGGGTTTCGCACTAAAATCCCTAGCTCTTCCCCGAGTCGCGAGTCCGAGAGAGAAACGCAAACAGAATCCAGATCCATTTCAGATTTGAGATAGTTCTCAATCTCTTCGAGGGCGAATTTTTCCCCTCCCCGATTTAAAACTAAATCCGCGCGTCCTTTGTAAACCAAAACTCCATCGCTTCGTTTTTCTAAGATATCCTTAATAAAAATTTTCTTCGGAAACTCTAACTCGCTTTGGTGAATCATCGCGAGACAAACGGCGGAACCCGAAAATTCAAATCCATTGGGCTGATTTTCTACTTCAATGTGAGATAAGTACTCTCCCACCTCACCGTCCTCTATAGGCGCTTTCCCGGGCGCGAGATGCGTAATTCCCGGAGAAGCTTCGGTCGCTCCATACCCAATGCTAGGAGCTTCGATCTTTAAAACGTCTTGGCACTTTTCCCATAGATCTTTTTCAACTCTCGCCGCTCCAATAATCGACGAATAAGTAGGTCTCGGAGAAAGCGAGTTAGATTCGACAAAATCAATCAGATCTTTAAAATGCGTCGGTGTCCCCAAGGTAAAAAGCTCTCTGGAGGATTCGCGACACCACCATTCGTGAGCCTCGGCAGAGTATTTCCCCTGAGGAATGACTAATTTTTTATCTCGCAGAAATGCATGGCAATAACCTAAGATCAATCCAAAGGTATGAAAGGGCTGAGGGTAAGAAAAGATCTTCGAATAGCGAGTCTCATCGAAAAGCGAAAGAATCGCATTCAACGAAGTTTCGATATTTTTTTTTGAGTAAAGGACGAGCTTTCTTCCGGTCGTCCCCGTCGAAAAAATTCCGTAAACGGGCTTTTCGGGATACTCCTCGTTTCCAGACACAATTCCTTGAGGCGTATGCTCCCAATCTCCTACGAACTGGATTTCTCCTTTGGGAAGAAGGAACGAAAACTCAAAACTGTCCCAAAGTGGCGGACAAAGAATCAGAAGCTCTTCTTTTTTCCAAGCTTCTTCGATGAGACTCGAAATCTCAGGACCGTGATGGCCCCTCCAAATCTGGATGGGCATCAAAGATTTCCCATACGGAAGATGACATTGTCATCATTCCAAACATCGCCTGCGACCGCAGAGGTAAACGCATCTCGCGACATTTTTAGACTCAAAATCTTCTTCGTGTCTTTGATGAAATCTGTATCATAGAAAAGGCGAATCAATTTATGAAAGCGCGTGACACCTTTGCGTACGGTTTCTTGGTAAGCGCCCCCTAAGTCTTTCTCTAAAAGGCTTAAGTTCGATTTAAAAGCTTTATCAATCACTTCCGACGCCAGTTTCGCTGTGTACATTGATACGTGGGCACCCGAGGAAAAAATCGGATCTAAAAAGGCTGCAGCATCTCCGACTTGCAACCAACGATTGCCGACCATCGATTCGCAAGTGTGGGAATAATTTGAAATCGCTTGAACCTCAGCAATTCTTTTTCCGTTTGCGAGCATTTCTCTAAAGATGGGACTCGAATTTAATTGAACATCCAAAAACTCTTCGAAGCTTGTATTCTTAGGCAGATTTTGGGTGTTGGTGACAATCCCAATACTCGTTTTATTCCCTTGAAACGGAATCGTCCAAGCCCAGGCTTGATTTGGGAGGACTGAAATCAAAATATCCCCAGCGCGAATCCCCTCCCCTCGAGTCACACCTTCGAAGTGTGAAAAAACGGCGATGTTATTGATAAGATCCACATTGGGCTGACGCATTTTTTTCTTGTTTCCCAAAAATGCAATTCTTCCCGAAGCGTCCGCGAGATACTTCACCTGAAAATTTTCTTCATTGGTTTTAACGACGATGTGATCATCGTTTTCTTCGATGTCTTCGACTCTGAGAGGCAAATAGACATGCGTTCCTAATTCTTTGGCATGGTCGAGAAGATCTTGGTCGAAAAGGGCACGTTCAACCTCAAACGCCATTTGATGTTCGGGAAAAGGGCTGTCACCGAAATTAAAAAGAATTCTCTCATTCGTTCGGTGATCTAAAAACTGCGCACCGAACTTACGGATATATTTTCCGCTATCGATTTTGGGATAGACCCCTGTTTCTTTTAAAATCTGCATCGAGCATGGAAGAAGCGATTCTCCGATTCTAAAACGGGGAAAAACTTCTTTCTCAAAAATCGCAACGTCGTATCCCTTTTTTCTTAAATACGAAGCAAGTGTACTTCCTCCGGGGCCACCACCGATGATTCCAATTTCATGCGTTTTCATATGGGTTCTTTCTGATGGGATCTCTCCCGGAGTGCTTTTGCGAGTTTTTGAAGTGCAAACCCAAGTGATTTGTCTTTTTCGACAAAAGACACATGGCCTCTCACAAATTCATACAAGTTTTTTGAACTCCCTCTGAGTTCCCTACCTTGAATATCTAATGCTTGAGTCAAGCAGACTAAATACATCGCGGTGATCGAATAGAGCGAATCCAAAATCTCTTGAGTTTGAATCGCGGCACTCATCCCCAAGCTAACCTTGTCTTGGTTGTGCGACTCACTCGAACGCGAAAAAGATCCATTCGGCATCGTCTTCGCCAAAATTTCAGAAGTAACCGCCGAAATCGTTTGATGAACGCCTTTTAAACCGTGATGTAAAAACCGGTCTTCTTCGGGGATTTCATTCCAAGCCGCGAGATTTGCAGGCAACCCGCGATTGGATTTTTCATCGACAATGTAAGTGACTTGTCGGTCGATTAAATCCGCCACATGGCCTAAAGAAATTTTAAGATAATCTAAACCTTGGCTTAAGTAGCCACCATAAAAATTGCCACCGTTTGCAAGATTGCCTTCCTCGTCAATCAAAGGGTTGTCAGAGACCCCATTGATTTCGGCTTCAAGCCATCCTCTAAATAAAGTATTCGTTTCAAGGACAGGGCCCATGACTTGAGGGGTGCATCGGAGTGAATAGCGGTCTTGCACTAAAGCGTTCGTCAGATTTTTTGTCGAATCAATCTGCGTGATGGGAAGAACCGAGTAATCTTCTTCTTGCAAAAGGGTTCTGATCTTTTTTGCGATTTCCGCTTGTCCTGAATGAATTTTTCCCTTTTCATTGATGAGCGGCGAAAAAGCTTCGGTACGACCTTTCAGCCCCATACAAAGCCAAGCCGTTCCGGTCGCAACAATATCCACAAGAAATTCAGCTTCTAAAAGACATTCGATCCCCATGCCGCACATCGTGGAGGTACCGTTGACGATCGCCAAAGCTTCTTTGGGTTTAAATTCGTAAGGCTTTTTATTGTATTTTTGAAAGAGTTCTTTCGCTTCAAAAATGCCTTCGGGCGTTTCGATTTCTCCGTCGCCTCTCAACATCGCGGCGACGTAAGCCAGCGGAACTAAATCCCCGCTCGCTCCCAAAGATCCCTGGCAAGGAATGACAGGTACCCATTCTCTTTCGAGGCAATCTTTAATCGCTTCGACCAACTCAACACTGACGCCGCTGTATCCGCGAGTCAGAGAAATCATTCGGAAGAGTGTCGTTGCCTTAGAAGCTCTTCGAGGAATTTTTTTTCCCACGCCACACATTAAATACGACACAAGGTTATTTTGAAGTTGTGCTGTTTTTTGAAGGGGAATCGAGCGAAAAAGGCTGTCGCCAAATCCGGTGTTCACCCCATAAATCGGAATTGAACGCTCGAGCATCAAAACGAGTTGCTTGTGAGTCGCCTCAATCCCTTTTTTGCACTCTTCTGAAATTTCGATCGAAGTCGCAATCGAATCCTCTTTTAGATATTCGATAATGGAGTCTAGAGAGATGGGGCTTCTATCAATGTGAAAGCTTCTTTTTTGCACAAAACCTTACTTACGTTTTCTATGAATTTTTGGTCCGACCCATTAAAGACGTTATGGCCTAGGTCGGCAATCGAAATTTCCTCTCCACCACCTTGCGATGCGTCATCAATTTGAAGCGCGTAGGCCGAATATCTTGATGTCCCGGATTCATTGCTGGGGAGGCTTCGACAGACGTTTAGGATCAAAATTCTGCGGTAGGGGCTTCCTAAAAATCCGAATGCGTTCTCTACCGCACTACTGAAGGTTTTGGGACCAAACTGAGTGCAAAGAACAGGCATTGTCCATTGCTTTGCTTGCAAAAAAGGAGAGCAGCGAACGTTGGGCAAGGTGTGGGCAAACTTTACCGCCGAAGTCATTTCAGATTCGATAAAAAGTCGGTCGCTCGAATTTGAAGCTTCTTGAGAGGCCAGAAAAATGAGATCCGGTTTCTCTTCAATTCTCCAAACAAGTTCCGTCAATCCATACGCTTCGGCATCGAGCTGATACCACCTATCGACTTTAGAACTCCATTCGGGATCGGATTGAAATGGAAAACTGTAGTTGAATTGATACAGATGCAACTTCACTTCGCTCTCCCAATAACTAAAGCTGCCTGCATCCCACCAAAGCCGAGAGAAGTGACCAAAACTCGATCAACCTCCATTGCGAGAGAACCCCCTCGAATATAAAACGCTTTGAAATCAGGATCGATTTCTTCAGTCCTCGCCATTGCAAAAATTCTTTGGAATTTTAAAACACCGAGTGCTGCGATCGTATCCATTAAACCACTCGCGCCTAAAGTATGGCCTACACACCATTTCGCCGCCGTAATCGGGACGTTCGGAAAACGAGATGAAAAGACTTTATCTTCGGTTCTGTCATTGAATGGAGTCGCAGTTCCATGGGCGATAATGGCAGACATTTCGTTATTCCCGACGACCTTATCGACGATAGATCCCAGACTTCTGCCATCGTTCGAGGGACGAGTAATCGAGAACCCTTCAGTTTCAATACAAACACTTTCTATTTCAAAATCGCTAGATCCTTCTAGAGATAAAAGAATTCCCCCTGCCGCTTCTCCGAGTGAAAGGCCATCGCGATTTTTAGCAAAAGGTCGTGCTGAAGTTTTTGAAAGCGCGCCTAACGATTGAAATCCTTTTAAAATAAACGGTCCCACTTCATCGATGGCTAAAACCAAAACTTTTTTCACTTGAGACGTGCGAAGCCAGAGCTCTGCGAGAAAGAAAGCCCCGTGAGAAGAAGCACACGCATTGCTCACGCAAGCCAGTTTCGAAGGACTGAGTTGAGTGGATTCTAAAAAAGATTCAAGAATCGGATAAATAGAATCAGATTCGTTTTTGGCACCCGAAGAAACAAAATCTTCGGTACACCCTTTGGTAGAAGATAAAATGATGCCGAGTCCTTGGGACTCGATTGGCGCTTGCTGGCGGATATGTGAAAAAACCTGAATGAGTTGAGACGTCATTCTCTCTTTTGAAGACTGAAAACCTGAATCTTCAATCCGAAAAACTCGGTCGGGAGCAAGATTCACTTTGCCTTCAAAAAGACTTTTCCAGAAAACTTCGTGACCTAATCCACAGGACGAAAGACAGCTGTATCCCAAAATCTTCATCAGAATTGAAGCTCTGCTTTTTTGATGTTATTTGAAATCATGATTGATCTAGGCGCCTTATCCTTGTTTGTACGGGAAAAACCTTTTAATGCAACCGAAAGATTTGTCACCCAGTTTGAGGTTCCAGACACACTTCCCTATTTTGAGGGGCATTTCCCCGAAAATCCCATTCTTCCAGGTGTCGCAATGATCGATCTGACGGTTGAAGCACTGAAAGTGCATTGTGAAGAAAGCCGGCCATTGGTCGGCCTCCGATCTGCGAAATATCTAGGACTCGTTCAGCCCAAGCACGCTGTGAGTCTCGAAATATCGAGGAACTCACCCGACGAGTGGCAAGTGGTTTGGTTAGTCGAAAATAAAAAGGTGTGTGATTTAGTGTTGAACTTCGGCTGAGGCAGGAGCCGAAAGTTTGGCAACCATTTGGTAAACATCTTGAAGGGTCCGAACTTCTTTAAAAACATCGGCTTCCACTTTGATATTCATTTTTTCTTCGAGATAAACCAAGAGATCAATCGCATCTAAACTGTCGAGTTTGAGATCGGTAAAAAGATTCGCTTCGGGTTTGAGATTTTCCAAAGGAATTTCAAAACCTTGGTTCAGCGTTTCATTAACGCGATTTGCTATTTCTTGTACTTGCATCATTTACCTGAAAACTTATCCTAGCAACCCGCCTTTATAACGACAATTGTTTTTTGAGCTTTCTCGAAGCCGCGGTCCCGCGCTAGGCACAGCTGGTAAATAAAAAGGCTCCCCTGTTAACGAGAGCCTTTTCTGCAAGTTTAATTGATTCCTCAATGAGAGCTTACTCGGGAATGACGTAACCCTTTGAATGAAACCCCGTGAAACGAAGTTGGAGCATCCACTTCGATTCAGCGTCTTTTTTCTTCACTTCATAGTTAGTCCCTTGAAACCGAGCTTCGATAGAGACTTGAGCCGGATGTTGCTTAAATTTTCCGGTATCGACCGCTTGGGGATCGAGATCGCTATTCTTATTGAGCGGGATGCCGCACGTCAGATGGGTCACAAAATCGAAAAGACCTGGCTGTTCGCCTTCCACTCTTTTGAACGAAGTGGTGGCTGTCGTGTACTTACATTTTTTGAGATCTTCCGCAGTCAACATCTTCAAAAATTGTTGGTAGAGAGGAACCGAATCTAAACACGCCAAAAACTTTTCTTCCCCATTTGTTCCGATATGAGCTTTATCGGATTTAATTTCATTCCAATCGCACGGAATGGCAAAACTTGAACTTGGGAGAGCCGACAAGGCTAGAACCGTTAGAACGATAAGATTTTTCATTTTTACTTCCTTTGTTTTAATAAGCCGTTAGAGCTTCATGGGGGCTTTAACAACTCCGAGACATGAGAGCAATAGAGGGCAAACGAAAGCGTTTCCATTTTTGTAAACAAGTTTCTCTTATCGTCGATTATTTTGATTTTGAACTGGACGAGATGGGATAGATTTGAACCGCGAGATTGTAAACTTCCTCCGCGTTCCCTCGAGCCTCTAATTCCTTCACGAGCTGTCTTCGGAATTGGCGAATTCTCATTCGTGCGTATGGAACATCTTTCGGGTTCATGGCAAAGGTGGTTGAAGAAATATCGCGCGATTCGAAAGAATCTTTTTTCATCGAACGACCTGCTTTGATTAAAACCTGCCGCTGGTGTTTCCGGGTGGCAAGCGTCGCCACTTTATTTTCTAAAATCAAAGGACGGCTACTTTGCTTCCACTTTCCGTCGACTTTTGCGATGAGATCCAGACGCTTTAATCTCGCAATCGCGGCTTTCGCGCGCTCGGAAGTAATGCCCAGTCTGAGAGCGATCCAATCAAGGTTGAGACTTGCGCCCGCGGTTTCAAGAAGGCTTAAGATAGCGTAGTGCTCCCAATCGGCGAGCAATGAAAACTGATCAATATGGATTGATTGAAAACCGTTCGTAAAAGAGGCACTGCGATTCGGAGTAAAATCTTTACCCACCGTGCACTGAAAGACAGCTAACTGGTCAGGTGAGATCGCAAACTGGAATTCGATTTTTTTTAAGACAGCGGAACTCACCCTTCGTTTCCTTGCAAAAATGAGCGAGAGCAAAGAATTGCTGATCTTGAGATGTTTCGCAAAGGCCCTTAAAGAATAGCGTGCGTTTTTTGCAACTCTGCGCGCATATTCTTGTTCGAGAAACGAAACGGGATCCGAAATCAAATTTCTTGTAGCCGCTTTCGAATTTCTCTCATCCAGTTGCATAGAGTGATACCCAACTTATAGAAGAGCTTTGACATTCTGCACAACACCTATTTTTTGCGAACACTGCCCGTTCTTACATGTTACAAAGCTAATGAATAACAACACGATAGCTAACCCTCGTGGTTTCTAACGATTCTGCTGAGCCGCCAGGTCAAACTGTCTTGCAGAGTTCTCGGTTTGGTTCTACTGTGGAGGCCCGTTTGATTGTAAGGAGAAAGAAGCATGTTGGATTTTGATCGTTTTAACGATCTCGCTGAAAAGCACAAAGACGCCTACCGCAAAGCTCCCGCTTTTCCACATACTTACTTCGATAATTTTCTATCTGAGGATCTCGCTCGCAAAATTCTCGCGGAGTTTCCTTCGGAGACTTGGCCCCACTGGAAAAAGCATTATCACAGTGATTCTCTCAAACTGGCTTCAGCCGAAATGTCGCAGATGGGAGAAACGACTCGACAGCTTTTTTATGAACTCAATAGCGCTCCCTTTTTGAAATTTTTAGAAACGTTGACTGGAATTGAAGGGTTAATTCCCGATCCCTATTACTGGGGAGGCGGTCTCCATCAAATCAGTGCCGGAGGGTTTTTAGGGGTGCATGCAGATTTTAACTGGCACGAAAAACTCCAACTCGATCGCAGAATTAATCTTTTGATCTATCTAAATGAAGATTGGCGCGAAGAATATGGCGGACATCTTGAGTTTTGGAATCGAGAGATGAGTCAATGTATCACGAAGATTCTTCCCCAATTTAATCGCTGCGCGCTTTTTTCGACGTCCGATTATTCCTATCACGGTCATCCCGACCCTTTGACTTGTCCACCTGGCCGATCTCGAAAATCGATTGCACTTTATTACTATTCGAATGGACGACCCAAAGAAGAAGTAGTCCTGGGCCCTCACACCACGATTTATAAAAAAAGACCCGGCATCGCTCATGGGAATACAAAAACTTCGAAGTATTTACTTCATCGAGTGGTTCCTCCGTTTCTTTTAGATTTGCAATACAAATTGAGACAGAAATGGTCGGAGTCGCACTCATAGTATGAAACGCATTCTCGTTGTCACCCAAGTGGGAAAATCGCATCCGAGCGGATTTGTCAGAGGCTATATCTATCAAGACCTTTTTCGTGCTCAAGGATATGACGCTGACTTTATTGATCGCAAACACTCTCGCCTTCTCAAATGGATCGAAAACCCTTCGAAGCCGTTTCGCTTTTTATCAAAAGAGCCGTTTCGATTTCTGATTCGGGTTTCGATTCGAGTTCGCGAGGCATTTGTCGATCGATGGATTGTAAAGAGTTGCACAAATTATGATGTCGTCTTCTTTTCAAAAGTCGTGACCGCTCCGAAGCTGATGAAAGCGGTAAAAGATAAAGGCGTTCCTATCGTCTTGGATTTTGTAGACGCGGTTTGGCTGCCCGGACGACAAGTCCCGACGTTTTTAGAAAGCGTGCAACAAGCCACCCGAGTGACAACCGATAATTATTTTAATTTGGAATTCTCCAAGCAGATGAATCCTCAATCGAGCATTCTTCCAGATCCTCCGCAAGTTGAGGCCTTCGACGCATACACGAAAAACAGATCGAAGAAAACGAACCCAGAAACTGTGACTTTGGGTTGGATAGGATCTCCGGGCACGCTGTATAATCTGTTTCATATCTGGGAAGCGCTCGAAGAAATCTCTAAAAAATATCCTCACGTCCGATTGCGACTCGTGGGTACTGGCAAAGATACGGCAGGAAGAATTCCCCCTTTCGAGCGCCTTAAGGTTTCGACCGTGGCTTCTTACAATCAAGCCAAGATGATCGAAGAAGTTTTTTTAATGGATGTCGGACTATTTCCGCTGCAAGATCTTGACACCTGTCGAGCGCGCGGCTGTTTGAAAACCATGATCTATATGGCAGGCGGAGTTCCAGTCGTGGCCTCTCCGGTCGGTGATAACTCCACTGAAATCCAAGATGGAATCAACGGATTTTTAGCGAAAGATAAACAAGAGTGGATTGAAAAACTCGAAAAACTGATTTTAGATCCGAATTTAAGAACCCGAGTGGGAACTCAAGGATTAGAATATGTTCGAAAGAATTACAGCGTTGAGGCGTGTTTCGAAAGCCTGGTTTCTGCATTAAAGTTGGCGTCTCAAAAACCCGAAACCCGCGGTGAATCCCATTAAGAAACTGTTCAAATCTTTA
>CALCZU010000050.1 GCA_937903155.1 uncultured Bdellovibrionales bacterium | reverse complement strand
TAGAAGAAATGCAAATCCGCCGCGTGCGCTATGGAAAACGAAACCCCATTCTCGAAGAAGACGAGGACGAACTGCTTTAGAGGAAAAAAATGCTATTCAATCTCACTGAAGAACAAAAGCTGCTCACCAAAACTTTAACCGACTTCTCAAAAAATACGCTTGCCACCCAAGCGTCCGAGATCGATGAGAACGAGGGATTTAATCAAAAGGCGTTTAAAGAGATGGGACAACTCGGACTCCTCGGTATTACCGCGAAAGAAGAGTACGGCGGATCCGCTCTTGGATGTATTGAGGCCACTCTCGCCATGGAAAAAATGGGAGAAGCTTGTGCCTCGACGACGCTTTCTTATTTAGCGCATTCCATTCTTTGCGTGAACAACCTGCACGAAAATGCAAGCGAAGCGCAAAAGAAGAAATACCTCCCTGCCCTGATCTCTGGCGAAAAACTCGGCGGAATGGGAATGACAGAACCCAGTGCGGGCAGCGATGCCTTGGGCCTTCAAACGAAAGCCGTGAAAAAAGGAAATAAATATCTTTTGACCGGCACCAAAACTTTTATTACGAACGGCCCCTTTGCAGACCTATTCGTTCTTTACGCTCGTACCGGAAGTGGCAAAAAAGATATTTCGACGTTTATCATCGAAAAAGATTTTCCCGGGTTTAAAGTCGGTAAACGTCTGCATAAACTCGGGATGAGAGGCTCGCCGACTTCCGAATTGATTCTGGAGAACTGCGAAGTACCCGAAGAGAATCTGGTTGGGAAAGAAAACGGCAGCGTTTCGCACATGATGAAGAATTTAAATATCGAGCGTATTACGATTTCTGGAATTTCCTTAGGAATCGCTTCGAGCAGTTTAAACTATGCGTCTCAATACGCAAAAGATCGCAATCAGTTTGGAAAATCCTTAAGTTCTTTTCAAATGGTCCAAGAACGGATTGCCGAAATGTCGACGCAACTTGAAGCGGGACGCGCGTTGACGTATCTCGCCGCTGAAAGCTACGATAAAGGCGATAGAGACATGACCTTAGGGGCGCGCGCAAAATTGTTCACAGCCCAAATGGCCACAAAAGCCGCACTCGATGCGATCCAAATTCTCGGAGGCTACGGCTACATGAAAGAGTATCCGGTCGAACGCTACATGAGAGACGCAAAGCTCATGGAAATCGGAGCCGGGACGAATGAAGTCATGCGAATTATCATCGCGAAAAAATTGCTTGAGTTTAAGGATTAGACAATGGAATTTTTTCCTGAACTGATGGGCGAGATTTTATCGCGTAGCTTACAAGCACGCGAACTGTCTGAAAAACTGATTCGGCCGACGATTGCAAAAGACGACGAAACCTCTCGATTCCCTCGAGAAATTTTTGAGAGTTTTGGTAAAGCGGGAATCGTCGGACAACTCCTTCCCAAAGAATTTTCTGGAAGCGGAGACAGTTTCTCAAGCTACTATCCGTCGATAGACGAGGTGGCTCAAGCCTCTGTGTGTTTCGCAGTGGTCATCGGCGTTACAAACCTCGTCATGGGCGGAATTTTAAAATACGGAAATCCGGAACAGAAAAAAAACTATCTTCCTAAACTGGCTCAGGGAGAATGGCTCGGCGCTTTTTCGCTTTCCGAACCGAATGCAGGCAGCGACGCTTCAGGATTAAGTCTACAAGCACGCAAAGTCGATAAGGGATATCGACTGACCGGCACGAAATGCTGGTGCAGCAATGCGGGATACGCCGACCTCTATCTCGTGATGGGTCGAACTTCCCCTGACAAGAAAAAGGGAATCACTTCGTTTCTTGTCAAAAAAGACACTCCCGGATTTAAAGTCGGTAAACACGAACACAAATTGGGTCTCAAATCCTCTTCACTCGGTGAATTGATTTTTGAAGACTGCTTTGTTCCCGACGCCGATGTCTTGGGCAAAGAAGGCCAAGGGTTTGAAGTTGCTCTGTCCCAACTAGAATCGGGAAGGATTGGAATTGCAACGTGCGGACTGGGTGCTGCGACTCGAAGTCTGGATGTGATTTTTCCCATCCGCGCAAAAATGAAAGATCCCGAGACGGGTTCCGATGGTGTCTTGGATAGCCTCTCAGAGTATTACGCTCGTCTTCTGGCATTAAAGTCGCTCATGCACACGACCATTCAACTCAAAGACGCCGGCAAATCCAAAGCGGTTCTCGCGTCCTCTTTAAAATTACTTGCAACCGATCTGGCAATGGAAGTCTCAAGTTTTGCTCTGGGGAATCTGCCTCTGGAAAAACAAGCCGAAAGAATCGAACTCGAGCGAATTTTTCGCGATAGCAAAGCGCTCCAGATTGTTGAGGGCACCAATCAAATCCAAAAAGTCGTCATCGCTCGCGAGATGGAGAAGCAAAAATGAACGTCTGCAACCTTGAACATTTTCAAATCCATTTTGAAAACCTTCAAAAGCATCTGAAATCGAGCCACCTTGAAAAGAAGACAGCTCAACTTCGCGCACTCGAAATTGATTTAAAGGCAAAATTCTCGTCTAAAAAAATCGGCTTCTATGACTGGCCTTACGATTGTTCTCCGACCGAGATAAACGCGATTCGCGAATACGCTGAGAAGATTCGCACGAGTTGTGAAGGCGTTATTCTAATGGGCATTGGAGGCTCTTATTTGGGCGCTGTTGCGCTCTTGGATGCTTTGCGAGACCCCAATGACAGTGCAAATTTTCCATTTGTGTGGGTGAGTAATGCCGACGCTCCCGCCATTGAAAAGGCGCAACGCTTGCTCAAAAGGAAACGCTGCGCTTCGGTGCTCATTAGTAAGTCGGGAGGCACGACCGAAACCCTTTCTTCATTTTTTCACTTAAGCGGACTCCTCGACAAAAATTCAATCGCCGTGGTGACCGATCCAGTTTCGGGTGAGTTACGAAGGCTTGCTAAACAAAATCAGTGGAAGGCGTTTGAAGTTCCACCGAATATCGGAGGACGCTTTTCGGTTTTAACCGCCGTCGGACTTTTGCCTCTCGCTTTAGGCGATGTCGATGTTTTGGGGCTCTTACAAGGCGCTCGCGAGATGAGAAACCTTTTAGAAGGCCTCGCGCCGGAAGAGAATCCGGCGTATTTATTCGCTTTGTATTCATATCTTTGCGATACGGAACTCAAGAAAAACCTTCACTATTTGATGCCGTATCAAAGTAATTTAAAACTCCTAGGCGATTGGTTTGTGCAACTTTTTGGAGAAAGTCTCGGCAAAAAGACCCTCGCAAATGCCTCTAAAAGTGTGGGCTTTACCCCGGTGGCCGCACTAGGTTCAACCGATCAGCACTCCCTTCTGCAACTTTTTAAAGAAGGACCATCGGATAAAGTCGTGGGTTTTATCGACGTGCTTCCCAAAAATGACGATCCGCTCGTAGGAAAATCTCAGTATGCGTCTGAAGCCTTCGATTTCTTAACGCGTCATAGTTTTTCCGAAATCAATCACAAGGCATGTCTTGCGACAGAGCAAAGTTTAAACAGCGCTTCAGTTCCAACCTACCGAATCGTATTGCCCGAGATCAATGCCAAGGTTTTAGGAAGCCTGCTCTTCTTCTTTGAGACCGCCTGCGCCATGGGTGGAGAACTCTACGGCATCGACGCCTTCGACCAGCCAGGTGTCGAAGAAGCGAAGAAGCTTCTCCGCCAATCCTTGTGATATAATTTTAAGCATATGGCAAAAAATAAACCGGAACCCGCTCTCCAAGAGGTGGACAAGACCGCCGTCGCGGAAGAGGATACGTTTAAACTCAGACTCGAACAAGCCAAAGCTTTTTCCCCTGCAGTGCTTGTCATCTCAGGTAAACCTCTCGGAAAATATTTCTTCTTAAAAGAATCCAAAAATATTTTAGGGCGTGATCTGACCGCAGATATTAGTCTTCCAGAAAGTTCTATCTCGCGACATCACGTCAATTTCGTCGTTTCCCCCGAGGGCGTCAGCGTCGAAGAATTGGGCAGCACGAATGGCACTTTCGTTAACGACATCAAAATCGAAAAGAATCAACCCGTCTGGCTCGAAAACGGAGATTATGTCCGCTGCGGAAATACCATTTTAAAATATTTAAAAGAAGGCAATATCGAAACGCTGATGCACGGTCAGATGTTCAATAAAGCGAACTTCGACCAGATGACCGGCGCACAAAATAAGCAATCGATTCTGGATCGACTCAAAGAAGAATTTTTCCGCGCGCAATCGAAAGGAACGCCTTTAACACTTTTACTTTTCGATTTGGATCATTTTAAAAAGATTAACGACACCTTCGGCCACCCCGCAGGTGATTACGTACTAAAAGAATTGTGTTCTTTGGTGATCAATAAAATGACCCGACAAAAAGACGTCTTGGGCCGGTATGGCGGCGAAGAATTTATGCTGATTCTCCCAGAGACCGCTCTTCAAATCGGAATTGAAGTCGCCGAACGTATTCGCACAACGATCGAAAAACATGCTTTTATTTTTGAAGGCAATAAGATGCCGGTCTCGATTAGTGTAGGAATTTCTTGTCTTGATTCCACCGCGAAGACGGATCAAGATCTTTTAAATACCGCAGACAAAGCGCTTTACGATTCTAAAAACCAAGGCCGCAATCGCGTCTCGGTCCGATAGAAAACTCTAGTGACTTCCTAAGCCTCTTTTTGCAGGAACTTGGACTTCACTAGATGCCGGGGCAAGAACGCCATTATTGCCAGAGATCGATTGCCCGTTGGAATCAAAAATCGCTCTAAAGGGAGCGACCGAAGGTGTGTTATTGATTGAAGGTACTCCGATGAAACCCGGAGCTCCTTGCAGATGAGGATTTAAACCTGAAAACGGCGAATTAAATCCCAACCCTTGAACTCCATCCGCCTGAAGTCCGATTCCCGGGTCCAAGCCAATCGTATTGCTCCCACCAGCGGCATCGGCCGGCTGCGCTGGAATCGCAGGAACATTTGAATTATCTAAAAAATTTTGTCTCGGGTTAATCTCAAATTCTCGACCTTGCCCTCGACCGGCATGAGCACTCGGAGGTCTTTGGGGACGTGGTTCGCCTCCCAAGCCATCACCGCCCTCGCCCTTGGGTTTTTTACCCGAGCAACCGACAAAAAGAAAACAAAGCCCCACAACTGCAACTATCCCGATTCTACGTTTCACAACATTACCTCTCAAAATTTACAAGTACCCACTAACCATACAAGTTAGATGCCACTCCCCCACGCACCTTACGACTCAGAGGATACGGCTATTTTTTAAACAGCTTGCTTCTCGAGAGACACAATTGCGTATTCTGCAGGGAAACGCGGCACGTAACATTTGTTAAATAATCGTGACCCCGGTTTTGCATCCCAGAAAAGCGGGTGCTAAAGCTTCAGTAACTTAATCATTGGGGGTTATATGAATCACACCGTTTTAAAACTAAGCTTAGTCTGTCTTTTATCTTTTGCTGCGTTCGGAGCAGAACCTAGCAATGAGTTAAAACTCAGCGAATTCGCAAAGAAACAGTTTTTCGCTGATGGAGACGCTGTTTACTGCCAGGTAGAAGTGACTTTTCGCACTTACGGAGAAAAAGGATTGATCCAAACTTCGAAATGCATCGACGGAAACACCGATAAAAGTACCGCATTTTTTCAATGTGATAATGCTTCTGTCACCAATGGCACCATCGAATGCAATATCGATTCTACCTACCCTCAACAAGGCATCTGCAAAAACTTAAAATTACAATTGGTAGATTCCGAAAAGATATTCCAAATCAATCCCTGCTTAAACAGAACGGCTTTGCTTTACACGCAAAATTCAGACGAATAAAAATTTCGGATACCGGGATAGGATTCAAATTCTATCCCGTTGGTTTGCGGAAAGATCGGTCACAAAAATTTAAAATTGTGGGATCCTCTTATGTTAGAGAGGATTTTACGGAACACGTCGACATGGCGCTGCGGATCAAAGCGTTGTCATCTAGTATTCCAGGATCGCCGCAGCTTCCGTCTCCGCCTTCGGCTACGCCGGACAAGTAATCCCACAATTTCAAATTTTTCCGCCCTCTTTGCTGGATTCACGTAAAGCCCGTCGTTGCGAGGAGCGAAGCGACGAAGCAATCTCGCTGCCGCATGAAAGAATTCACGAGGGTCACAGGTATTAAGCTTTTAAATTATCGGTGAGGAAACGGTAGAAGTCAGAAGTTCACTTGCGGTCTTTTCCGTTCTCGTGGCGTGTAGGGGATAAGGCCACGAGTTTCCAATTCATTTTTGTGAACATACTGGATAACTTCTTTAAAGGCTTTTCCCCATTCGATGATGCGGGTGTATGGGATGGAGGACCAAAGTTTTATCTTGCTGAGCTTTGCGATTTGACCGGAGG
>CALCZU010000049.1 GCA_937903155.1 uncultured Bdellovibrionales bacterium | reverse complement strand
CAACATCCTACTCATGGCTGCTGCTTTTCGCTTTATTATCTTTTCAACAGAGCAAGATTGCTTCGTCGCTCCGCTCCTCGCAACGACGAGGCATTGACGAATGTTTTCTATTTCTGCGCAGCCCGCAAGAGCCTAGTAAGGCGGGTGCCTTCACGGTAGCCTGTAAAGATGGCAACGCGTTTCGAAGCGAAATCGTTGACGGGAAGATTGAGTGAAATGACGCCCACAAAAGGTTGATCTTTCGTCTCGGTCGCGATGCTTTTTCGAAGTTGAGAAAGATAGAGTTTTCTAAAAACATTATCGCTCGTATCCTTCTTCTCGGTTTCGAGGTGCTTAAAATAGTCAGGGTACATATTCACCGCGATAACGGTCTTTGCTCCGCGTTTGATCGCTTCGCTAATGTCAATTCCTTGCATTGAGTTAATTGCACCTTTGTCTGCTGCCTGAGGGTAGGGACGATAAATCCCCGGAACGGACATCGTCATTAAAAGCGGAGCTTTCCAGTCCCCATGATCGAAAAGATCTTGCTCGCTTAACTCCGTATTACCGGCAGAGATCACAACGGGGATTTTTCCTTCGCCGATTTCTCGCTGTTTGAACGAATTTTGAATGAGGTTTGAGAGCACGTCATGGGACGCGTAACCCTTACTGCTTCCCTCAAAAATTCCTGCCTTGTAAAAATCCTTTTCCTGAAGCCTCATCGCAAACCATTCGAGATCATGAACGCTCTTCATAAAGGAATATCCCAGTGCGAAAAGAGTCGGCCAACCAGTACTGACGATGAGATCAATCTCGATCCCTTCTTCTTGGAAACGCTTTAAGATGCCGACCGTCGCAAAGCTCGCAATCCCCGCTCCTCCCAAAACTAAAGTCACCCGCTGTTTAGGACTTCCGGGAGCGGTTGAAGGAATCGCCGCTGTGCTTTCAGATGGCTTTTCGGGCGTTGCCGCGTTTTGCGGCACTTCCGGTCCTTTATTTCCAGAGGGTGAAACACTGACTGGGGGTGCTTCCCCTTTGGGTCTTTTGGACGAACACGCGAGTGAGAAGCTGAGGCAAAGTACTAAAACTAGATGGAGTGATTTTTTCATATGATTGTCGGGTACTTTACCTGAGAGCGTTGTTTTCCGGCAATGGCTGACTGAAAATAAGACGAACTGAGCTACAGATTTTTCCGAAAATAATAGAGGGATTCAATGTTCCCGCTTTTTTTTCCGCTTAAAGAGGATTCAATCGCAGGCGACACAAGTTGAAAGGAGAAATTTCGCATCCAAGTTTCGAACTGAGTTTTAGCGGTTTCGACAACTTCCTGGTTTCGGACAATTCCTCCTGTGAGAATATCTTTTTTCTCCACTTCGAACTGCGGTTTAAAGAGAAAAATCCACTCATTCACTTCCGGAAAACTCTGAGACAGAGGCTCGATGATTTTTTGAATAGAAATAAACGAGACATCCATTACCACTGCGTCAATTCGAGCGGCGAGCGGGGACAAACCTAAAAGTTCCTCTCTCTTTAAAAGTCTTGCGTTGGTTCGCTCGAGAAGCGAAATCCGAGGATTTTTTCGAAGCTTTTCATGAATAATTCCGTAGCCCACATCGACCGCAAAAACGTGTTTCGCACCGTGCTGCAACAAACAATCGCTAAATCCTCCGGTGGAAGACCCAATGTCCAAAAATACTTTGTCCGCAACCGAAATAGAAAAGCCATCGAGGGCGCATTTCAGTTTTTCACCCGCACGGCTCACATAGAGCGATTTCGAATCTTTTAAAAAGAACGAAGCAGATTCTTCCAAAAGCAATCCCGGTTTGGTCAGCGGCTGTTGATTATCACCATAGACTTTACCGGTCATCACAAGGGCTTGCGCTTCTTCAATCGAGAGCGCGAGTCCCTTTTCAACGAGTAGAGTATCCAGTCGTTTTTTAAGTTTCATTCGGATAAGAAACATAACACCAATCAGTTCAATTTTCGATGGGTTTAGGGTATATCAGGGACGCCTCTTATGAGAATTGAGCCTAAAACCGAAGCGCAGAAAAAACTGAACACTTGGATTGTGATTCTTTTTGCCGCTCCTCTTCCGCTCGTGATTTTTGGACTGTGGTTCTTTAAGTGGTCGAGTTCGAGAACGAATTACTCTCGCCTTACATCGCAACTTTTGAAACGGCAAAATATTGTACTGATGCAGGACGGTGTTGGGATCGCGAAGGAATTTTCGCATATTTTAGAAAGTGCCGCCCGCGATGTTCAAACGCTTTCCTTAATTTCCATCACTCCGAAAAACTATACGAAATTTTATTTGGCGCGGGTTTCACAAGTCGCGCGTTTCGAAAAAAGAGACGATTCGGTCGGGATGATTCCGCTGCCGATGTATAACGAATTGATTTATCTCGACAGTGATGGAAATGAAATTCTCCGACTCAAAAATGGGCAATCCGTGTCTAAACTTCGAAAAAAACATCAGTGTGTCGAGTCGGATTTGTGTGATCCCAGCTTTTTAGACTCTTTAAAAAAATTACCCGTCGGCGAAGTCTATTTTGGAAGGCCGATGCGTTGGTACAGCTCGCAAGGGGTGAAAGAAGAAGATCAAGATGCTTATCTTCCGGTGGGCTATCACGCGCCTGAAGGTCTTTTCGTTGTAGGAATCGATTATCGATATTTTAAAGATCTTCTCGGAGAGCTCACGTTTCCTTATGAAGCGAAACGCAACCTTTTACAGTCGTATCAAAATGGGAATTATCTTTATTTTGTCGATAGCAATTACGATATGGTCGCCCATCCAAAGTACTGGCATGTGACCGGCATTAGCCGCGAGACGGGCAAGCGGATGCACTCGATGAAAACGGATGAGGATGAAGGAAAACTTCCCTTAAATTTAAAATCCTATCAAGGTGAAAGACTTAAAAATTATTTTGAAAGACTTCTCACTCGTTCTTTCATCCAAAAAGTTCCAGACCTTTTCGAAGCGCCGAATTTAAGAGGCACAAACCGCATCATCAGTGTCGCGCCCATCCTTTTGTCGAAGGGACAATTTCAGCAGACCGGAATTTACGGACATATTATTATTGGCTGTGCCTTCGACTATTTCGAAGAACCCCGCGAGCAATACGTCCCCTATTATTAGTCTAAAGCATTGTCATTGCGAACGTGCGCAGCACGCGCGGCAACCTTTTTACGCTGAGTTGGGAGGGTTGGCGCGCGTGCTGCGCACGTTCGCGATGACATAAAGCTTGATAAACGACCGGGGGAGAATCATATTCAGGACATGATCAAGACCAAAGGCTACGCGGCCCAAAACGCGACAACTCCTCTCCAACCTTTCTCATTCGAAAGACGCGATCCCAAACCGGATGATGTCGTTATCGAAATTGCTTATTCAGGAATTTGCCATTCCGATATTCACACTGCGCGCAGCGAATGGGGCCCGACGGCTTATCCTTTTGTTCCCGGTCACGAAATCGTAGGTAAAGTCATCGCCGTCGGGAAAAAAGTGAAACGATTTAAAGTGGGCGACCTGGCGGGAGTGGGTTGTTTCGTGGATTCTTGCGGAAAATGCAAAAACTGTAAAAACAACGAAGAGCAGTTTTGTGAAAAACACACCGCTTTTACCTACAATAGCACCGAACTCGATGGAAAAACCCCGACCTATGGCGGCTATTCCAAACACATCGTGGTCAAAGACAAGTATGTTTTAAAAATCAAAAAAGGTCTACCGCTCGAGAGAGTGGCGCCTCTTCTCTGCGCTGGAATCACAACCTATTCGCCGTTGAAAAGACACAAGGTGAAGAAAAATCAGAAGGTCGGAGTCGTTGGACTCGGAGGGCTGGGTCACGTCGCGGTGAAACTCGCAAAATCCATGGGTGCAGAGGTCACGGTATTCAGTACCTCAGCTTCTAAGGAAGCCGATGCGAAGAAATTGGGAGCCAAACACTTTGTCGTCACGAAAGACCCCAAAAACTTCGTGCCTCTCCAAGGAAAATTCGATTTCATTTTGAATACGGTTTCCGCGAAGCACGATTTTACACCGTACATTAATTCTTTGAAGCTTGCAGGAACCATGGTGCTTGTGGGAGCTCCTCCCGAAGCGAGTGAGCTTTCGTCAGACTCTTTAATCTTCGGTCGTAAAAATCTCGCGGGTTCGTTGATTGGTGGAATCAAAGAAACTCAAGAAATGCTCGACTACTGCGCACGAAAAAAAGTTTTCGCCGATATTGAATTGATCGACGCCTCGCAGATCAACGAAGCTTACGAGCGGACTGTGAAAGCACAAGTCAAATACCGATTTGTTATTGATGCCAAAAGCTTTTAAGCGGCTTTAGGTTTTGGTGTTTCTGCAGGGTGATCAAAAGAAACCGATTCGAAGACTTTGGCTTCGATGAAGACTTTTAAGATCTGAGGATCAAGCTTTCCTTCTTTTGCTTCTGCCTCGAGAATCATCAGCGCTCTTTCGGACGGCAGCGCTTTTTTGTAAGGTCTGTCCGCGGCGACGAGCGCATCGTAGATATCGCAAATCGTTAGAAGTCTTGCCTGAATCGAAATCGCTTTGCCTTCAATTCCTCGGGGATAGCCCGAACCATCTAGTTTTTCGTGGTGAGAATGCGCGATATCCGGGATATTAACGTATTCGTTGCTCCAAGGGATTTGCTTTAAGAAGAAATACGTCTGAGTGACGTGTCCTTCGATTTTAAGTCGTTCTTCAGTGGTAAGACTTCCTTTTTTGATCGAAAGCGTTTTGATTTCGCTCGCTTCAAGGACAGGTTTCACACTGCCATTCGTATGGGGAAACATGACTTCTTGCAGTTTCACGAGTTTCTTGGAACGGTCTTCATTTAAAATCGAAGGTTCGTTGAGATCGAGAATATCCGTCCAGACGCCTTCAATTGATTGTCGCATCTCTTCAATCTTTTTTTCCGTTCCCGCAAGATCCATTTCTGTCGGAATGCGACTCTCGGCTTTTAACTTCTGCAAAAGGTCTCTTAGAAATTTAATTTCGGTTGCGTAGCGAAAATGGTCTAATCGCGCGCGAATGACGGCTTGTTCAGCGGGATAAAGTTTTTTCGCTTTAACGAGCACTTCTTCTTTGACGCCGATTTTGCCAAAGTCGTGAAGAAGGGCTGCCACTCTGATTTCATCAATCTGATTGGCGGAAAATTGGTTGAGCTTTAATCCCAGATTTACCGAAAGTTGCGAAACTCGTTGAGAATGCCCCTTGGTAACGGGATCTCGACTTTCAATCGCTGAAACCGATGCTTGCACAAAACCTTCGAAAAGGCCTTTAATATTTGAATAGAGGTGCGAATTCTCAATGGCAGACGATGCTAAGGCTGCAAAACTTTGCGCAAGCTTAACGTCTTCCCGTTTAAACGAAATAGATTTCTTGTTGCCCGTGTAACGGTTGATGAGTTGCAAAACTCCGAGCCGTTCTTCTTTCGAATTGATGAGCGGCAAAGATAAAACCGATCGAGTCTTATATCCGGTGGCTTTGTCGAAGAACGGATTAAACTTAAACGGAGACGCAGCGTCGAGCTCGTAAGCATTGCGAATGCGAACGGCTTTTCCTTCGCGAAATGTGTAGGCCGCGATTCCTTGATCTGAGATAGGAATCAGCTTTTTTTCAAAATTAAATTTCAGAGTTTGATTGATAGCGACTTCGAAGATGAGCGAGTTCGCATCGTGCCTTAAAAATAAAGATCCGGCTTCGCAATTCAGAAGGCCTACGGCTTTCGTAACAATCAAATTTAAAAGATCGTGCTGATTGGAGTGATCGAGAAGTTCGATTGCGATCTGTTGCAGCGCTTCAAGTCGCCTGCTGTGAATACTTTTTTTCTTCTTCATGTCCAAGACTTATCGGCTTCTTCCGCCCTTAAGTTCATGAGACGGAGCGTTAAGACACGAAGGCACCTGATGACAAATATCAATCTTTAACTCGGTGAATTTTTAGGGCTAATTGAGGGTGATCCCGGTGCTTTGAGAAACAGCGGGGTGGATGAGGGGAGTTTTTGTGGGGTGCTTCGAATCTTGCAATGCGGTCCACTTTTTTAAAACAGATTGAACAATTCCTTTTCCATCAAGCCCTGTCAGTTCTCGTTGCTGCTTTTGGGTGGCGTGCTCGATAAATTGATCCGGTAGCCCCAAAATTAAAACATGTTTTAAAACTTGTTTCTCTTGGAGAAGTTCGACAACTCCCGATCCAAATCCACCCATTCGGGAGTTTTCTTCAACCGTGACGACCAGTTTCGACTTATGAATCCATTTTAAGATCAGCTCTTCATCGAGTGGCTTAATAAACCGCGCATTGATAATCGCGCAAGAAAGGCCCTCTTTTTTCAAAAGTTCGAGCGCTTCTAACGTCGATTGAACGGAATAGCCAGCTGCAATTAAAAGAACATCGACCTTCGCGGCATCTTTATAAAGGAGTTCGCCTTTTCCAATGGGGAGAGTTTTTAATTCTTTATCGAGCGGCACTCCAACGACTTCTCCTCTTGGATAGCGAAGCGCAATCGGTCCCTGAGTATAATCGACTGATGTTTTCACCATGTGCTGCAATTCATTTTCGTCTTTAGGAGCCATGATGACCATGTTCGGGATCGCTCTTAAATAACTGATATCAAAAGCTCCCTGATGAGTGGCTCCGTCGGCGCCGACAAGACCCGAGCGATCCATTGCAAAAACAACGGGTAAGTTTTGCAAACAGACATCGTGAATTACCTGATCATAAGCCCGTTGTAAAAACGTCGAGTAGATCCCAGCAATCGGTCTGAATCCTTCGGTCGCTAAACCCGCCGCAAAGCAAACGGCGTGTGCTTCGGCGATTCCCACATCAAAAAAACGTTTCGGAAATTCCTTTTGAAATTTATTTAAACCCGTGCCCGACGGCATTGCGGCTGTAATCGCCACGATTCGAGGATCTTCTTTCGCAAGTTTTACAAGACTGTCCGCGAACACATCTTGGTAATTCAATTTTTTTGCGGTCGAGGGTTGGATTCCGCAACCGATCTCAAACGGACTGACTCCGTGATATTTTAACGAGTTTTCTTCGGCAAGTTTGTAACCTTTCCCCTTCGTGCTTAAAACGTGCACGAGGTAAGGACCCCCTTCGCCGCCTTCGCTTTTGATAAAAGACAAAGTCTCAACCAATGCATCGACGTCGTGACCATTGACGGGACCGAAGTAACGAAATCCAAAACACTCAAATAAAATCCCAGGAGTGAAAATATTTTTTAAAGACTTCCGAGTTTTTCCGACGAGCGGCCCGACGGGAAGTCCGTGGGTTGTAAGCGCTTCTAAAAACGTTCGAACTTCTTTTCGCAGCCGGTTGTAGCCAGGATGAGTGACGGCATGATTGATAAATTTAGAAAGCGCTCCGACATTGGGATCAATTGCCATCTCGTTGTCATTGAAGATCACAACCAGATTTTTTGCCGGAATGTGTCCCGCATTGTTCATCGCTTCGAAAGCGAGTCCGCCCGTAAGAGAGCCATCTCCAATAATCGCAATCGCCAGATTGGATTGCCCACTTTGTCTTAAACCTTCTGCAATTCCGAGTGCCGCAGAAATCGAAGTGCTCGCATGTCCAGCACCGAAATGATCGTATTCGCTCTCAGCACGGGAAGTGAAACCACTTAAGCCTTGATGCTGGCGAATGGTATGAAATCTGTCTTTTCGACCCGTTAAAATTTTATGAGGGTAAGCTTGATGTCCGACATCCCAAACCAGCTTATCTTTGGGAGTTTCAAAAACGTAATGAAGGGCAACTGACAGTTCGACGGCTCCAAGATTGGACGAAAAATGTCCGCCCTGTTCCGAAACCACTTTTAAGATCAGATCGCGGACTTCGTCCGAGACTTCTTTTAGGGACGTAACCGGAAGTTTGCGCAGAGCCTCAGGAAAATCGATTGTTTCTAAATATCCCATTTATTCAAAACTTAGTTGCGTCGTGTGCGTACGAAGTTCGCAATATCCACCAAAGCCTTGGATTTGTCACCCAGACTTTCGACGCTTTGGATAGCGGTATCAATGAGGAGATTCAGCTTTTCCTTCATCTCACTAGGGCTCATCACATCGGAATAACTCGGTTTTGGCTTCTTTCGAGGGCCGCGGGAGTATCGAATGACGGCTTCAGAATCTAAGATATCATCTGAGATTTGGAAGGCTAAACCTAAGGCTTCGCCGTATCGTTTAAATTTTTGAATGACCGAAGCATCCATGGTGGCAAGCTTTGTCGGAATCATAATCGACGCGACAATCATGGCCCCTGTTTTATGAATGTGGATAAACTCAATTTCTGGGAGCGAAACGCTTTGGATATCGAGTGTGACGTCGATAATCTGACCGCCCACCATTCCTCTGACGCCCGCATGATTCGATAAAAATTCCGTCGCTGCAATGATCTGAGCCGGCGGAAAAGTCCCCGATTCAGAAAGCTTCATCATTTGCGAGAAAGCTTCAGTTAAGAGGGCATCGCCCGCTAGAATCGCGACCGCTTCCCCAAATTTTTTATGATTCGAAGGTTTTCCGCGACGGGTATCGTCATCATCCAATGCAGGTAAATCGTCGTGAATTAAAGAGTAAGTGTGGATATATTCAATGGCCGCTGCCGCAGGCATTAAAGAACGGTTTGAAAGTCCGAGCGCTTCGCCCGTTGCGAGCAAAAGAAGAGGTCGCAAACGTTTTCCCCCGGCTTCCAGACTGTATTGCATGGCATCAATCAAAAGAGAGAAGCGTTGGGAAGAGGATTGGCGAAATTGGCCAACACTCTCATTGAGATAAGAATTAATTTGTTCGATTCGGCTAGGACTGTAGAGTTCGAAGCTCATGGGTTCAATTCGAACCTTCGAATGGGCTCGCCGTCAACTTGCCTTGGGAATCTTGCATCAGGATTTCGACCTTTTTTTCGACTTCTTCGAGCTTTTTCATGCAATCACGACTGAGAGCGACCCCTTTTTCAAACGCTTTTAGCTGGTCTTCCAGAGGAGTATCTCCTTTTTCGAGATACGAGACCGTTTTTTCGAGCTCTTTGAGCGAAGTTTCAAAAGAAGTATTTTCCATCCGAGAGACTTTAGGGACGTCCCTGTCGAGTGTCAATCTCGTGCTCCTAAATTCCCAAAAAACAGAACATTCTTGAGCGGTTATGCCAATTGACATTTCCGAGTAACCCCCCGATAAACTAAGGGAGTTTTTAAAAGAAACTAAATCGTAGGGGAAATATGAAACCAGTAAAAAAAGCTTTGGGACTCTTATCACTCAGTTTGATTATTTTTAGTGCAAGCTGCACGAAAAAAGATGCTTCAACTTCGACTCAAGCGGCGAACGTGATGGTCGGTGAGGAGCTCATCTTTGGTGAGTTCGGTTCGATGACGGGTTCCGAAAGTACTTTCGGTGTTTCCACTCACAAAGGCATCATGATGGCGGTTGACGAGGTCAACGCGAAAGGCGGTGTGAAGGGAAAGAAAATCAAAGTCGTTTCCTACGATGACCAAGGAAAATCAGACGAAGCTGTGACCGTCGTTACAAAACTTTTAACCCAAGACAAAGTGCACGTTCTTCTCGGAGAAGTCGCAAGTTCTCGTTCCATTGCAGTCGCTCCGATTGCACAACAATACAAAGTCGCGATGATTAGTCCTTCGAGCACAAATCCTAAAGTCACCCAGTTAGGCGATTATATTTTCCGCGTTTGTTTCATTGATCCTTTTCAAGGGTCGGTCATGGCAAAATTTGCGTTGAACAATTTAAGTCTTAAAAAAGCGGCTATCTTTCGCGATGTGAAAGCCGACTACTCAATGGGTCTTGCAAATTATTTCGCACAGGAATTTAAAAAGATGGGCGGAGAAATTGTCGTCGATGTTTCTTACTCGAGCGGCGATGTCGATTTCAAACCTCAGCTCACTCAGATTCGTGACAAAAAACCTGATGTTCTCTTCGTCCCAGGTTACTACACCGAAGTGGGATTGATTTCCAAACAAGCCCGTGAATTGAATTTTAAAGGCGTGCTTTTGGGAGGCGATGGATGGGATAGCGAAAAGCTGACCGAAATTGGAGGCGATTCAATCGTCGGAGGTTATTTCAGTAACCATTACTCGGCAGACGATCAAAATCCAGCCGTTCAAAATTTCGTAAAAGGTTATCAAGCAAAATACAAAGAAGTTCCCAGCGGTTTAGCGGCTATGGGTTATGACGCTGCAGCTGTTGCGATTGATGCCGCAAACCGTGCCACTGAAATGAGCACGAAGGGCATTCGAGATGCGCTGGCAACGACAAAGAATTATCCAGGCGTTACGGGCGTGATCACGATTAACGACGAACGCAATGCTGTGAAGCCCGCGGTCGTTCTTAAAGTCACTGGACCTCAAAAGTTCAGCTACATAGCAACCGTGAACCCATAAACTACTTTGCAGTCCTTTTTGCAAAATATTATCAACGGTGTAGCTCAAGGGAGCGTCTATGCGCTCGTCGCCTTGGGCTACACGATGGTGTACGGAGTTTTGCAGTTCATTAATTTCGCTCACAGCGATATTTTTATGATCGGCGCCTTCGTCGGGATTTATGCTGCGAAATGGACGAATGGATATTTTCCACCAATTGTTCAAGTCATGGTCGTCACACTCTGTGCAATGGCATTTTGCGTGGCTCTAGCGCTGACGATTGAACGAATTGCTTACCGTCCTCTGAGAACAGCTCCTCGATTAAACGTACTCATCACCGCTATAGGAATTTCGCTGCTTTTAGAAAATGGCGGGCAGGTGATCTTTGGCGCAGATCCTCGACAGTTTCCTTCACTTCTTTCGACGACATCATTGTTAAATAGCGACGAACTCGTTTTAAATAATATCCAGCTTACCGTGATTTTAGTGTCTGCTCTTTTGATGGTGATTTTGCATTGGGTGGTCCATCACACAAAACTGGGGACCGCAATGCGGGCCGTGAGTTTTGATATTGAGATCGCAAGCCTCATGGGAATTCCAACCAATCAGGTCATCGTATTCACATTTGCGATTGGTGCGAGTCTGGCCGGTTGTGCGTCGGTACTCTATGGACTTTCTTATCCGAAGATTGAACCTCTTTTAGGTGTGATGATCGGACTCAAAGCGTTTGTTGCCGCTGTGTTCGGAGGCATTGGAAATATCATGGGCGCGGCTATCGGAGGAATTATTCTGGGGCTCGCGGAATCTTTTGCGGTTTATTATATTTCGTCGAGTTTCAGAGATGCGATTGCATTCGGCCTTTTAATTTTAATCCTTCTATTTCGACCTGCGGGTCTTTTGGGAACGTTTAGGCGGGAGAAGGTATGACGAAGTGGACGTTTTGGGTCGGCACATTCGTTGCGGTCGCAGCCCTTTGGGGAATTAACTACTCTCTTGAAGAGTACGCGAATCCTTACATTGTCCGCGTGATTATTAACTGCGGAATCGCGCTGATTTTAGGTTTGAGTTTAAATCTTGTAAATGGGTGTGCGGGCCAGTTTTCGCTGGGGCACGCGGGCTTTATGGGAATTGGCGCTTACACCAGCATCTTACTGACGACCCTTTCGAATATTGATTTCTTTCAGTCTCCGATGGGAATTGGCTGGGCGGTTGTCGCTGGAGGAGGAGCGGCCGCTCTTGCAGGATATCTTGTGGGGTTGCCTTCACTCCGTTTACGTGGGGATTACCTCGCGATTGTGACTTTAGGCTTTGGCGAAATTATCCGAATTTTCTTCCTCAATATGGAATTTATTGGCGGCGCTCGCGGGATGCCAGGGATTCCGAGAGAATCGAATTTTTTCTGGGTTTATCTCTGGGCGGCTGTGACATTTATTTTTATGTACCGTCTGATTCGTTCGAGTACAGGCAGAGCCATTCTTTCGATTCGTGAAAATGAAATTGCCGCGGAAGCGATGGGCATCGATGTGGCTCGTTACAAAGTTGTGGCCTTTGTGATTAGTTCTTTTTTTGCGGGAATCGCAGGCGGACTCTTTGCCCACTATCAGGGTTTTATCGACCCCTCGACGTTTAATTTTAATCGCTCTGTTGAAGTCGTGATCATGGTCGTGATGGGCGGAATGGGTAGTTTCACAGGAGCAGCATTAGGCGCACTGCTTGTGACGCTTCTTCCAGAGCTCTTAAGAGTTTTCGCAGAGTATCGCATGGTGATTTTTTCCGCGTCGCTGGTTGCTGTGATGCTGTGGCGTCCAATGGGAATCATGGGGCATAAAGAAATTTGGCACTTCTTCAAGAAGAAAGGAGAGGCATGAACTCTGTCGGGCATTTCAAAGTTCAAGACCTCTCGATTTCATTTGGGGGATTGAAAGCCGTTTCGAAGTTTAACTTAGAATTAAAACCCATGTCGCTGACGGGTTTAATCGGTCCGAATGGTGCCGGAAAAACGACGGTCTTCAATTTAGTGACAGGCGTTTATCCTCCGGACAATGGAACTCTCGATTTGGATGGCAGCAATCTCAACGGAAAAGAACCCTGCCAAATTGCGAAAGCAGGAATTGCACGTACCTTTCAAAATATCCGCTTGTGCGGCGAGATGACCGTTTTGGAAAATGTGATGTTGTCCTATCACATGAAGAAGCCCTATAGCCTTTTGGATACGCTTTTAAGAACTCCGAAATTTTACGCGCAAGAAAAAAAAGTTACTGAAGAAGCGATGGCTCTTTTAAAAGTGATGAAGCTTGATTCAAAAGCTCAGAGTTTATCTCGGAGTCTTTCGTACGGAAATCAGAGACGTCTTGAAATCGCGCGTGCATTAGGAACGTCTCCTCGAGTTTTACTCCTCGACGAACCTGCAGCAGGACTGAATAGCCAAGAAAAAGTTGAGCTCATGCACACGATTGCAGAGATTCGAGATAAATTTAAAGTTACCGTGCTATTGATTGAACATGACATGAAACTCGTCATGGGAATTTGCGAGCGCATTACGGTGCTCGATCACGGGGAAGTAATCGCCGAGGGGCTTCCCAAAGAAATTCGCGAAAATAAAAAAGTCATCGAAGCTTACTTGGGGGTTTCTGAGTAATGCTCGAACTTCAAAACATTCACGTTAATTACGGTCTCATCCCCGCCATTCGAAACCTTTCTCTCAGAGTGGAGAAGGGTGAAACCGTCGGACTGATTGGGAGTAATGGGGCCGGAAAAACGACGACGCTCAGAACAATTTCATCACTTATTCGTCCGGCGTCCGGAAAAATTATTTTTGATGGCGTTGATATTACGAATATGGCTCCTCACGAGATTGTCCGTTTGGGAATGGCTCATGTTCCAGAAAGACGTGGCATCTTTGCGAACTTAACGGTTTATGAAAATCTTTTGATGGGAGCTTTCACTCAGAAGAAAGTACTGCCTTCGGATTACGATGAAGTCTTTACGCTCTTTCCCCGAATGGCTGAGAGAAAAAAGCAAATCGCCGGAACCCTCTCGGGGGGTGAGCAACAGATGCTTGCGATTAGTCGCGCGCTTCTTTCAAAACCCAAAATGATTCTTCTCGATGAACCGTCCTTGGGTCTTGCTCCACAAGTTACAAAATCCATCTTTGATACGATTCAAAAAATTAACAAGCAAGGCACAACGGTTTTGCTCGTCGAGCAAAATGCGCAAGCGGCATTGAAAATTTCTTCTAGAGGATACGTTCTTGAAGTCGGAGAAGTGACTCTCTCGGACACAGCCCAAAGCCTTCTCTCAAACGACGCCGTTCGAAAAGCATACTTAGGCGAAATCTGAAAAAACTTCGTCGTTGCGAGGAGCGGAGCGACGAAGCAATCTCGCCGATAACATGAGCGATCTTTTGCAGCGAGATTGCTTCGTCGCTTCGCTCCTCGCAACGACGATAAAAATCTACTGAGCTAAATTCTGTCCCATTCCGTGAATGAGGATTTTTTCGGTTTCGCTAAACAGAACGGTGATCTTACCGTCTTTTTTTACTTCTTCGACAAAGCCCATTCCGAACTGGGTGTGCTGAATCACATCGCCCACTTTGAAAATTTCTTTCACGCTGTAATTCAGTGGAACTTTCGCGCGTGAGGCCTGAACTTTTTGTTCCCAAACTTCTCGCACTCGCAACGTCACCTTTTTGGTGGCCGCGGAGCCTGGAGCCCGACTGCGTGCGCCCGATACGGGGGCACTCGATTTATGGTTGTGTTGCGCTCTGCAAGTTTTGCATTCGACTCGAGCGATTTTATTGCCGACCATCGAAACAATGACATGTGAAAGTTCTCTTTTACATTTTCCGCAGTAGGAAAGAGTGTCTCCACCTACTTTAGCGGCACCATAAAGTTCGTAAGTATTCATAAATGATTCTTCTCCCATGTCGGCTTCAAGATAGGGTATTCTAGCATTACGGGGTACTGTTTAACATGCCGCTCCCATCATTTGTAAAAATATATTTCAGGGAAATCCTCTTCGGCTTAGTTTTGACGCTGGGCACCGTACTTCTCTTCACCTTTTTCAACTCCTCCATCCAGCTGCAGAGTGAAGATGATAGCCAGTTGAAGGGAATCGATGCTCCGGAGATCGAGTTTGAGGCGGTGGATGGCTCAAAAGCTTCGATCAAGAAGAACAAAGGAACGGTCATCCTCGTTAACTTTTGGGCAAGTTGGTGCACCCCTTGTTTAGAGGAAATGCCTCAACTGAAGATGCTCGAAAGCCATTTTGGTTCGAAGGGGTTTTTAATGCTCGCGATCAACGTCGAAGAAAAGCCGAAAGAAAAAGTCAAGAATCGGATCTCAAAAGAAGCGATGCCGATGAACATGATTTACAACGTCGCGAAGAGCTATCTGGGTCCGTATAAAATTAAGTCGCTCCCGCTTTCAATTCTCATTGATAAAGAAGGAAAGATTTTTAAAGTCTTTGTGGGTTCTCAGAATTGGATGGACTTAAAAATGATCCGCGAAATTGATGGGCTTCTGAAGTAGTGCTTGTCATTTGATTGACTAAAACTGCTATCTTTGTTCCAATGCCCAAAAGATGACTTCGTCGACTCCCATTCTATTAAAACTCAAACTTTTTATTGTGTTTATGATCGCATATTTTGGGTTTTATATTTTTCCCAATATGTGGCATCCATGGCAGGCCCATTTTCTGCCGCTGACTTGGGTCGATTTATCCGTCCCATTAATTCCATGGACGTTTATTCTTTACACTTCTGACTACACACTTTTTTTATTTGTGATTTTGCTTTTGCAAGAACGGAAGCATTTTGATTCCTTTGTGCGCTTATGTTTTGGCACTTTGATCACTTGCGGATTCTTTTTTCTTTTTTTTCCAACGACCTATCCGCGGCCTGTTTATCCGGAAGTCGCAAACGCCTTTGTCGCTTTTCTCATGAATCTTGTCCGAACGGGCGATACCCCCAACAATTGTTTCCCGAGTATGCACGTGGCGCTGACCATCGGGGCGACCGCTTCAATTCGACATCGTGGGAAAGGATTCTTTTTGTTTTTTGGGACGTGGACGCTTTTGATTATTTTGTCGACGCTAACAACGAAACAACATTACCTGATGGATATTTGCGGAGGAGCGACGGTGGCTTCTCTTCTGATCTATCTCGATGCAAAGGTGTTCGGACGGAAATCAGCGGGCGCTGTCGCTCCTTAAGCCTATATATTCAAGTGCTTACAAGCCGGCAAGTGGACTATTTTCTGGGCCGCCGCTAGTTTGTCTGATTTTACCCTCTGTGTTAATAGCAGCCATGATGTTGAGAACAGATTTAACCCTTTTAAAATCGCAATTCGCAGAAGAACTCAAAACCGATCATTTCTATGACGATGTGACAAGCCGTTGTCTGAAAGAAAAAGGGCAGCAAAAAGGCACCGCAATTCTCTTTGCAAAAGAAGAGGGTGTGTTTAGTGGTGAGTCAGTTGTGGTTGCGGCATCGCAAATTCTTCCTCAAATCGAGTTTCTTCTCCAGGTTAAAGAAGGACAAAAGTTTGAAGCTGGAACTTCGCTTTTGCAAGTCCAAGGAAAAATCGGAGAACTTCTTTCGCTGGAAAGAACGCTTTTAAATTTTCTCGGGCACGCTTCGGGCGTTGCAACACTGACTCATCGCTATGTTCAAGCCGTTGGTAACCCTGCGATCAAAGTGCTTGCAACTCGAAAAACTTTGCCAGGTTTGAAAGATCTCGAACTT
Organism: uncultured Bdellovibrionales bacterium; assembly: GCA_937903155.1. Lineage (GTDB taxonomy): Bacteria > Bdellovibrionota > FAC87 > UBA2466 > UBA2466 > CALCZU01. Next base: position 34,192 of record CALCZU010000049.1, on the reverse strand, counting down.
CAAGCGGTGGTTTCGGGCGGCGGGAATATTCACAGACGTTCTTTAAGCGACGGGATTTTATTTAAAGACAACCACATTGCGCTCTTAAGCGAAAAAGAATTACTGCTCGAAGCACGCAAGTCGCGCTCTCCGCTTCATCGAGTTGAAATCGAAGTGCAGAATCTCACGCAGCTAAACGAAGTCCTTCTGTACGCGCCGGATGTCATCATGCTCGACAATATGTCCTACGACGATATGAAAAAGGGCATTGCAATGGTGCGCGAAAAATTTGGAAAAAGCTGTGCCCTCGAAATTTCGGGCGGCGTGAGCTTAGAAAAAATCGGCGAGCTTGCAAAATTAGATGTTGATTACATTAGCGTCGGAAAAATCACCCATTCAGCTCCGTGGCTGAATCTTTCAATGGATTTTAAAACGTGACGAGAACTCTCACAACCGATGCTCTCGTGATTGGAAGCGGCGTCGCGGGTCTTTCGTGCGCGATTCATTTAGCAAAGCTGGGAATCGAAACGACGGTCATTACATCCGCGAAAGATATCACCGAGACCAATACCCTCAGAGCTCAGGGCGGGATTATCTACGAAGCGGGTGCGGGAGATACCCAAAAACTTATCCAAGATATTTTTGAAGCCGGATGCCACACGAATTACATGCCAGCGGTCGAACAGCTCGCAAAAATGGGACCGCCACTAGTGAAGCAGCTCCTTATGGAAGAGGCAGAAACGCCTTTAAATAAAAATAGCAACAACGAGTACCATTTGACTCGAGAGGGCGGCCATTCTCAGGGAAGAATTGTCCACTGGGGAGATGAAACGGGTTTGTCGATAGAGGAATCGCTCTACGCATACGCTAAAACTTTTGGAAAAATTCGATTTCTCAGTTCCCACACAGCTGTAAACTTACTCATGACGTCTTTTCACAGTGCCGAACGTTCGACGAGGCATTCTGAAGCGAAATGTTTTGGAGCCTTTGTCTTTGATCAGAATTCAAAGGAAGTGTATCCGATTTTTGCGAGACGCACGGTGCTTGCGACGGGCGGGATCGGACAGATTTATCTTCACAATACGAATAGCAAGTACTCGCGTGGAGACGGAATTGCGCTTGCCTATCGCGCAGGATGCCGACTTGAAAACTTAGAATATGTTCAGTTTCACCCGACGACCTTTTTCCATATCTCTGCCCGTCGCTTTTTAATTTCGGAAGCTTTAAGAGGGGAGGGCGCGGTCCTTCTCAATCAAGCGGGCGAACGATTCATGTTTAAGTATCTTCCTTCTTATTCAACACCCGAACTGGCCCCTCGAGATCGAGTTGCGAGAGCCATCCACGACGAAATGCTTTCAACCTCCGAACCTTGTGTTTATCTCGATATCAGTCACAAACCGAAAGAGTGGATTAAAGAGCGTTTCCCTTTTGTTTGGCGTTCGTGCAAACAGTATGGAATTGATATCACCGAAAAGCCGATTCCGGTGGTTCCTGGAGCTCACTACCATTGCGGAGGCGTTTGGACGGATTTAGACGGAAAAACTTCAGTCCCTAACTTGTACGCAGTCGGAGAAGTCGCTTGCACCGGACTTCATGGAGCCAACCGATTGGCGAGTACGAGTCTTTTAGAAGGACTTGTGTGGGGCGCGACGGCTTCGGATTCAATTCATTCGGAGATTTCGAATGAAGCGTTTGAAGGATTTCCAAAAATAGATCCTTGGAAACACGAGAGCGCTCATGTGGATCCCGCGTTTTTAACTCAAGATTGGCTGACGTTGCGAAACACGATGTGGAATTATGTGGGCCTCGTGAAAACCGACGCTCGGCTCTCGAGAGCCGAGGGGATTTTGCACGAGCTCAACCGTGGAATTGAGTCTTTTTATCGAAAAGCGGATTTAAGTGACGAGCTGATAGGGCTTCGTCATGCGACGTTGAGTGCGCTCTTAGTTTTAGAAGCCAGTCAAAGAAATACAAAAAGTCTCGGTTGTTATCTCCGCGATGATTTAGAGATCTGATATAAGGGAGGAGGCATGATCATGGATATTGAAAAAATTAGAAGTTACGAATCCCTTCCCGAGGAAGAAATTTCGGCCCGCATTCGCGCGATTAAAAAAGAGCAGGGACAGGACTTGTGTCTACTTGCGCATCTCTACCAGCGAAAAAAGATCACCGAACTTGCTGATTTTGTCGGCGATTCTTACGGACTTTCCAAATCCGCTTCTTCATTTGAAGGCGGCAAGTACATCGTCTTTGCAGGCGTCCGATTTATGGCTGAAAGTGCCGCGATTTTATGTCGCCCAGACCAAGTGGTTTTGCATCCCGATCCGGAAGCCGGTTGTCCGATGGCCGATATGGCATCCCTCGAACAAGTGTATCGGGCTTGGGATGTTCTCTCTCCTGGAGAAAAACTTATTCCTGTGACCTATATGAATAGCACCGCGGAAATTAAATCTTTCTGCGGTGAAAAAGGCGGAACGATTTGCACTTCGAGTAACGCAAATAAAACTTTTGAATGGGCCTTTAAAGAAGGAAAAAGAATTTTCTTCCTCCCCGACGAACATCTTGGTCGGAATACCGCCTTGAAATACGGTATCGATCCCGATGATATTGCCGTCTGGGATCCGGAAAAGCCCGATGGGGGGGAACCTGAAAGTTACGCCGATGCAAAAGTGATTTTGTGGCGAGGCTACTGCCCGGTTCATCAAAAATTTACGGTAAGAGATATCGAACACGTTCGAAAATTTTATCCTTCGGCGTTAGTTGTTGTTCACCCCGAGTGTCCGAAAGAGGTAGTCGAAAAAGCTGACGCAGTAGGAAGTACGGATTTCATCCGCAAATACGTCGCGGCTCAAAAACCTGCGTCGCAGATTTTTATCGGCACCGAAATTAACCTCGTTCAAAATCTCGCGTCTGAACATCCCGATCGCATGATCACTAAACTTCATCGCTCACTGTGTTTGACGATGTATCAAATCACGATGGGAAGATTACTTTACACGGTGGAGAATTTAAATTCTTTCGAACAAGTGCGAGTTCCCGACAACGTGAAGCATTATGCGCGTGTAGCACTCGATCGAATGCTCAGCTTGACTGCGTAGCCGAAATATTTTCTGCAAATCCAGTTTGTAAACAAAAATAAAAAAATCTTTTCAATAAAATAATTTGTCTGCTCCGCAATTTATCGATAAATTTTTAGTCTAGTTTTTTACGGTTGAAACAGACAAAATCATCATCGAATCAGCACCCTGTACGGCATCACGAAAGCAGTAAAACTTGCACCGGTGATCCGTCTGTTTTCTGAGGGAGGGGGCCATAAACCCCTTCCCTTTGCTTTTTTGCAATGCATTAATATTCCTATTTGAAGCGCCTATCATTTGATGGTACATGTCAATGTCTCAAACCTATCAAGTTTTGTTAGGGAGAGGTGGCCGAGTTGGTCGAAGGCGGCGCTTTGCTAAAGCGTTATACGGGTAACACTGTATCGGAGGTTCGAATCCTCTCCTCTCCGCCATTACTTTTTAACTACTTGATTTAACTAGATTCAGGATCGGACGATGTGAAAGTGGGGGACACAGGGGGACAGGATTGCTTTCGGCGCGAATTTTTTCGGGGGGATTTTCCCCAGAATTTTTCTTCGCGTCCCCCACGTATCCGACCAACACCCCATTGAGTGCATTCGCAACCATCACTTTGTCCTCGTCCAATTCCTCTTGGTAATACTTCTCAGTAATACTCACTGAGGAATGGTCGAGAAGTTTTGAAGCAGCGTATACATCGCCGGTGATCTTCCTCGCCAACGTGCCAGAAGTTTTCCGAAGCATATGGGTACCCGTGACGTAGGTAATTCCTAGCGCCTTTAGTACCCGGTTATACGCCTTTGAGATCTGCTGGCGTTTAAGCAACTGACCCTCGCGGTGGAAAACGAGCGCGACGTTGCGGTCACGCTTTTTTTTCCATTCTAGGAGTTCCCAGACAATGAGAGCGGGGATTGCAACCCTTAGCGCCTTCTTGTTCTTTCTAAGCTTAAGAAAGAGTTTTTGACTCTGCTTATCCCAAGCTACGTTGCGCTGAATGACTGCGGTCCCTTTTTCCAAGTCCAAGTCGTCCCAATGAATGGCCAGGGTCTCTCCAATCCTAAGTCCTAACCCTATTTGAAACAGGGCCAACACGTAGTTTTGTGGATACCTGGCGCGAACGGCATCGAGGAACTTCCCGATGTCCTCCTGCTTGAGCCCCCGCACCGGCGATTTTGCTTTCTTGGCAATATCAGCCGCCTTGTAGTGATCAGACAGGATTGGAACGAAGTAGGCGTGGTTCTTATGCCGTCTATAGAAATTCAGGATCACTTTGAGGAGATCCAGTTCTTTCTCAAACGTCTGCCTATCCTTCGGCTTCGGGTAGTCCTCGCTCACCCAGTGTTTCACCAGCGAAGTCACTGCTGATGTACTGATATCATCCACGTTACAGTTCTTTAGGAACTGCAAATGCGGAAGCCTTACTTCGTACATCTGCTGGCTAGTCAGTTCTATTTCGAGATAATGGAGCGATTTCCATTCTTCGACGAGAGCCCAAAACGTAAACCGTTGATTTGGATCTCCGGAAGAGACGCGGTGGACGTCTGTCCCACCGGCAGTCTTTTCCAAGATCCCCATCCGAAACGCCTTGGCGTCTTCGATATTATCGAACACACCTTGGAGTTTCTTGGGCTCGCCGTCCTCGATTATTCTCCGGATCGCTCTGTACTTTCCAGAATCGATCCATTTTTGGGTTTTCTCATTAAATACGTAACGCTTGGCAATTCCAGGGTGGTTACGTAACGGTTCCTCTTTGCGTTTCATCGAGTGCCTCCTTTTTGGAGCCACTCACAGATGCACACTGGAGAAAACCGAACCAATCGCCCCACTTTGGAGTAGGGGATTTTATCGCGGGATACGAGTTTATAGACGTGACGAATAGATATTTTGAGTTCTCTCGCCACGTCTTCGACGGACCATACGACTCGATTGTCAAAGAACAGATTCTCGGACGCTTTGCCGGAGTTGACTAATGAACTCATATCATTAACCCCCCGCTTTTTCTATGGACTCGAACCCCTTCTCTACCCCCTGTTTTTGAGTGCTCGGGGGTATCTCGCCACTGAGACGTTTCCCGAGGTATTCGTCCCTTGAGATCATTCCGTGTTCCGCGATGTACGCTTTGTGCTCTCGCTTCAACCGATCCTCGTGGCTAAGCGTTGCCTCCTGAAGAAGGGCATGATGGTCGGAAGTCACAAGCGACAAAGCGAATGCGACATAGTCGCTTACTTTTACGCGTGCACCGTAGTCTTTGGTGTTCAACTTCTCGACCGCTTGAACGGCCTTACGTCGCGTGTCCTTTTTCACTCTGAGCGTTGCGTACCCGCTCGTCTTCGCGATCTGTTTCGTTTTCTTTTCTGCTGGATTGCTATCCATGCGGATCTCCCGTGTGGGCCGATCCGCCTTCGCAGTGGTAAGGACGGGCCAATTACTTTTTTGCCGCAAGCCAACGGGCTTGATGGCGGGAACAAAATTCTCTAACGACTCATTGTCGGACCTTCGCGGTGCAACTCGGTCGCATTTGCGTTGCGCACGTGTATGCCCATTTCGAGGTACCTCTTTTTGAGGTTGCTGAATAAATCGAGTTCCTCGGTCGTAGGTTTTCGACCCCTCGGAAGCGCGAAAATGAGCTCCTTAACCTGCTTGTTTGTGGCCACATACTTGTCCACGGATTCCTTGCTCGGTTCGAGCAAAGCGAGGACGCCTTTTTCTCGCGGGCCGATGCTGAAAAGAGTATTGCCGTGGTGTTGAAGAAGGGCGAGCGGATCGGTGAAAACGATCGCCGTGCGGCCAGTTCCTCGACTCGCAAAGAAAGGGGATTGAATCGTACCCTTCTTATTTTTTGTCCAAGTTCCATCTGAACTTGGAGTGAACTCGAGCGCGCCGCTTTGTTCATCTTTACCAAAGAATCGGATGACACCGTTTTTCCCGACTTGTACCTGTTGCTTTTTTAGAAGTGTCTCGCCGACTTTCGAGCTGCAACTAAGTGCTGTGAGAAAGCGACTGAAGTGTTCCACGGAATGCTTCCAGTCCATGGCTTCTTCTTTCGGGAAATAGAACGAAGTGAACTTGCGCTTTTGCTCTCCGAAAGTGTTCTCAAGCAACAGGAGACGCGGGTTATTGTTGATATGAGCAATCGCCTGGAGAAAACTCTTCTCCTTGTGCGCCGCCGCGAACTCGATGAGCGTGCCGCGAGTCTTGTTTTTTGTATTGATCCATTCATTCTCGGTCACAACGACGAACGGGCGACCCTTCAAAACCGATTGCCCCTTCTCGTTCTTTGCCAGCTCCAATTTGTTTCGTTTGCAATATTCGAAAATATTTCCCATACGAGCTTTGCGGATCTCATCGAGAGGCACCATGCTGCCTACGACGTCTTTCTCGAATGGATAAGATCTGCGCTCCGGGCCTCTCGCTACCTTTGTAAAGCGCGAGTAATCTTTAGCTGCGGATAGCGACTCCGCTCCGGTGACAACGGCGTGAACTTTTCCTGCGACAGAAGCGCGGAGCTCCGGGCGTTCGCGAAAAAGGGCGTCATTCTTCTGGAAAGCTTCTTCGAGACCCTTCTTGTCATAGCGCGGGCCAAGCTTGTCGCCACGTTTTCCTCTGACCACGCCGTTGTAGAAATAGGTGATGTTTTTCTTTTCGATCCGCGCTGCAACACCGAGTTGTCCAAGAATCGCCGCATATTCATCGTAACTGGTCGAGTATTTCCGAGCGAAATCCGCCTTTTGTTTGGTGTCAAAAATGTAAGAAAAACGATTGAAACGGTTCATGCGCAAGACTTTGTCTGGGAGTCGGTTTTGTCTTTCCTTCGCGTCTCGGTTTATGACGGAGAGTCCTTTTGCCTGGCAGATCTTGTCGCTTTGATCCCTCAGCCGATAGAGGTGATATTTTTTATTCTCGAGCATCTTTCCGGTCTCGAAGTTCACCATGTTCACCACGATGTGGTTGTGAAATTTTCCGGTATCGGTGTGCGTCCGAATAACGAACTCGTGTCCCTTGAAATATTCCGAAGCCATCTCTTGCCCGATGGCATTGAAGAACTCGGGGGGATGCTTTTTGCTCTCTTCCTCGCTCCAACTTTGGATCACGTGCATCGCCTCGTTCTTTCCTTTCGAATAAGCCGCCTTGCGGGTTGCTTCGAAATCCGAGATTGCCGTTTCTTGGGTGCAACCTGACGCATAGACGGGATCGTTTGGTGCCCCTTCGCGCTGGACATACTCCAAAAGGGTTTTGGCGTTTTTGCGAAAATAGATCTTAATGATTGCCATAGACTCCCGCGATGAGACGGCGAACCTCGGACAAATCGTTGCGCACTTCTAAAAAGCCATTGCTCCATCCTTCGCGAAAGCCGCTATTTAAGCCCTTCGCAATTTGATTGAGGTTGTTACTCATTCGTCGGTGCAACATCAGAATCGCCTGTTGAGTCTCCGGCGAGAGTGCGGTGACATACGCCGGGTAATGGAAAAAGCGATTTTTCAGAAGCTCGGGGATACTTCTTCCGGTGACGTCCTTCTCCCTTAGAATTCGATCCCATTCCTTTTCCGTGAAACGAACGTTGGCACGCCTCTCAGGGCAGCCTGGTTTTTTCTCAACCGCGTTTAGACTCTTCACTTGAAGATCGAGAGCAACGCTTTCGCTATTAATGTTATCCATCCTGATACCTCTTCTTGTTCATCCGTCGATTGATCGACTGAATCATTTAGAGCCTTTGCCGCTTCTTTGACGGCGCCGACTTGTTCCATTACCGAGTCCCCTTTGGACTCGATTTCGAAATTGTCTTGGTTCATCGGGTAACCTCCTTGGTTCGCTTCTATAGGGACTTCTTCAACGCATGGTTTGCTTCGAAGAGAGCGCGGATAGCTTCGTGTAGATGCCATTCCGCTTCGAGAAGCGTCTGATCCTGGTCGAGCCGTTTCTTAATCGATTTTGTCGAGCGTTCCGTTTCAATGCTGTGGAGAAGTGTTTCTTCCGCGTTGAGTAGATTCATGAGTGAAGATTTTTTGTGACGTTGAGAGCTACAGGAGGTTGTGGAGATGAGGAGTGTAGTAAGAAAAATTGTAGGCAGGAGCCGCAGTGGCGTGGAGCGTTGGTGATCGGTTTTTTGAGCTGATTTGTTCATGTGTGTTCCTTGGTTTGTTTCAGTGAATTGCGTTTTTGTGACATTGAGCGGCGTAGGATTTTTGGGATTTGCAAGCATGGGGGCTGGCGCCACCCCCCTTATAACTACGTTTGGTGGCTTCGCCCCCAATCCCCCGGGAGGGCACGAGGCCCTCCCAAAAGACGGAAGAGAAGAAGCAGAAACAGCGAAGAGAACAACTTCGGAAGTTGCGATTCGGTTCATAGTACGGCTCCTGCGACTTTGGTTGCGCCCTTCTGGGCGGTCTCTAAGAACTCCGGCGCGCTGTCCTCCTGGTGGTCTTGAAGTGCCGGTCGGATGAAGTAGAGGAGCATTCCGGTAAAGAGAGTTCCCGTCAGTAGTTGGAGCCACGAGTAGACGGCGTAAAGATGGTAAATGCGTGAAGTAACCAGTTCTGCGCTGTACAGCGAGATGCCGTCACCCAGCTCACCCATGGCCGCCATCACATCGCTCGATTGCGAGATGCCGACCATGATGTGGTAGAGGAGCGTCCAAATCGGCGTCCACAGAAGCACCGACAGGTACATGAGGAACCAATAGAAAAGGACGCGCCAGTAGCCGGCTACGACGAAGAAGACGAGCCAGGGGAACGAAGCGATGATGAGCATCTTGATGAATCCGGCGACGTGGGGGGCGCGGGCGAGGTTCTCGCTGAACTCCTGGCTCCGAGAGGCGGCGAGAGCGGCACCCTGGAGCTTGTCGCCCCCGAACAGGTAACCGACGCTTCCCAGAAGGCCGTCCCATCCAAAGAGACGATTCAAATACTGAGCTGCCCGGCCCGCTGAGGTCGGAAGTTGAGAGCCTTTTTGAATGCCGAGCGAACCCTCGTGTTGGTCCAGGTAGTGATTCACGAGCCGACTGGAGGCTTGGAAATTCTCGATGCTTTCGGGAGTGAATTTTCCCTGGAAGGCCATCTTGAAACCGAGCTTCGACATCTCGACGAGCTCGCCCTCACCGGGCTTCTTTCGCGCGTATTCGACCATTCCTTGGCGAACTTGATTCTTCAGATCGAGACACGAAATGAATTTCTTGTCGGGCATCTCCAGCATGATGTCGGACAGAAGGTGGTCCGCCGCCGCGTTCTTAGCGAACAGGGAATCGAGCTTCTTGTCGGCTGCGGCCTGCTTCATGTGGGGGATAAGGCGGTCAAAACATTCGTTGGTGTAGAAGTTGATCTGGCGATTCAGCTTCGGGTCGTCCACGGTGGAAGCACCGGCAAACATGATCGCCTTGAAGAAGAAATTCGGAGTGTCGAGCTGGGAGTGGGAGGTGCCGAATACGTTGTCGACCACGCGACTGATCATCGCGGCGAGGCCCTCGGCGGTGCCGCTAAGTAACTCAAAGATGAAGCTAACCCTGTAGCTCTTCTCCGGTTGGACGACGTGAACCTTGATGTAACGATTGGCGCTCCAAGGCTCTCCATTGAAGCGCTTTACGGTGCTCGTGCCACCCACCCGCAAAAGCGATATTCCGATGAAAAGCCAAAGGACGATCTTCACGTATTTGGATAGCGGCACCGATTTTCTTTGAATCAGTGAGCCCGGTAGGTACCGGGAAAAGAATTGGACCGTCGTCAGGAAGAAGAGGAAGCCGAAAGTGATGAGAAGAAACCCTCGGAATACTTTCTCCGAGGTTATCGCCTCAATGAATTTCTCGTGAAGAGCGAGACCAATGAACTGGTACATGGCCTCATAAGCGGTATTAGAAAACATTAGTTCCTCCGGTCACACATCACGCCATCGGCACAGTCCATGAAGCGAGCGCGCACACGGTTGCTCACTTCCTGGTCCGAGTCGGTGGACAGGGCTTGCTGGGTCATCTGGTCATAGAGGTCCGCGCCCGTTTGATTCACTTTGGCGAGAGCGTCGTTGATAGGAGCGCTTCGCTGCTTCTGCATGGATACGGCGGCGTCCAGGGAGTCCTTCAATGCGCGCCGCTTTTGTTCGATCTCCTGCTTACGGTTCGGTGGCAGGTTGGGATTCTGGGAAAGGGTCGTAAGAATATCGAGCGACCGGTTCATCTCCGAAGCGAAGACCGTCATCGAGAGCGCGTCCGAAAGGGTCTTGCACGCTTGGCGCCTTTGACCGGGAGCCATCATGCTCAACGCACGGATAGTCTGCCGGTCGATCAAAGGAGTATCGAACCCGGGGCTGAGTGCTTTGAGTTCGCTGTCGGAAACTAGCTTATCGGGCACCGTCTCAGGGCCAGCGTCCTGGATGCGTTTAACGATCTTTCCGCAGAGCTGCTCGTAAGTGCCCTTTTCGAGTGACTGGAGATAGGTCCGGGGAGTGAGAGCGCTTTGGCGCGGACCGTACTCAACGCTAACGCCGCCCTTGGAGACGACGGTCTCTCCAACAAGAGCCTTAACCAAATCCAGAGAGCGATTTGCCGCTTCTCCCTCGAACCCGGCCCATTTCGCTGACGCTTCCAGAAGCTTATTGCTGGTGACTTTTTCCCCGTTCCGTTTACCCGCCCAGTTGGTCAGGTCCACGTCCCACATCTTGTTTCCCTTGCAGCTCTCCATGGCTTGCTCCATGTCGCCGTTATTGGCCTCGATGGATTTCCGAACGCAGGACTGTCGCTCTTGGTAGAACTCCTCGACACGGCTATCGACGTATTTGTCGATGACGGCACATTGATCGAGACGCATCTGCGAGAGGTACTGCGCTCCGACCTGACTGTGTTTGAGGATCGCGCACCAGGTGGGCGAAAAGTAACAAGCCAGAAGCATCGGCGAGGAGCCGATGATGTTCTGGCCGATATTGGCGAAATACTTCGCGTCGAGCATGTTCTTGAGCGATGCCCGGAGTGTGCTCGTCACATCGATGCGACCGCAGTCGGAGCCGATCCCGATGCTCGCTCCCAGCTCGATGGTGCGGAAACTATCGAAAACGTCGTCTTGGTGCTGGTCTAAGGACCGCAATAGGTAGTCGCCCGGCGACTGCCGGGTTGAATGTCGAAAATCCACGGCGGAGGCCGTATTTAGGAAGAAAAAGACTGAGGCGAATAGTAGAACGCGCATTCCAAATCCCTCTGGAACGCACCGTCCTTGTGGTGGTGGGATGCGCTTAAATTACTTTTTCCGTCGCCCAAGACGCTTGGGTAAACGGCGAGCCCTCGTTCAAGACGAGTGCTCTGTCCTCTTTGGGGAGGCCCCTTCATCCTCCTCGATAGGCTCCAAGGTCGTTGCGTAATCCGGTTCGACAACAATCTGGAGATCGTTTCCCTCGCGATAAAATGCTCCCCCGACATAGGTCGCTTCGCTTTTTGATTCCTCGAAAAGCGGGAGGTCGTCGTTGACCGGTGCGTACTGCTTTCTTTCTGAAATGGGCCATTCCGGGCAGATATCCGTTTCCACAAAGGCTCGATCCGGAACCATGTTGGCCGGCCTCGGTACGAAGCAGGGAACCGGCTCTGGGTTCACTCCATTGGCGACAGTGATGACCGGATAGACCACTAGAAAAAGGGCCGCTATTACGTGCTTCATCGTTTCTCCTCCGACGATTCGATTGAGGCTTCCACACCTTGCGGAAACTTCTCGGCGAGGTAAGTGAGGGCTCTCCACTTGTCGTCGCGGAACTTCCTCAAGGCTTTTCCCGCTTCGCTCGCATCTTTTGAGTTCGTCGGCGCGAGCCAACGATCTAGAGGCGATTGGAAGTAACGAAAGGCGCCTTGGCGGGTCTTTTTCTTGTTCATATAAAAAACGTCCGCGTACTGGCCTCTTTTCGTTCGAAGCGATTTGATGATCTCCTTGTTCGCTTCGTCCAAGAGCTGCGACTGCTTTGCTAAGAACTCGACGTTATCGGCGCTCATCTGAAGAAAGAGGAAGTTGTCAGCGACGCTCCACATGGCTTTTCCGGCCTCGAGCTCGAAGTAGTTCTGCGGTCTTGGCGTCAGACTGATAAGCCAGAAACCCAGTTTTCGCATGGTCTCGGCGAAGTCGACCACCATGGCGCTCGCCGTGGGATTATTGCGGCCGAGCATTCCGATCTCTTCGAGAATGATCAGCCCCTCCCGACCCTGGTTTTCGGGACGCTTGATTGTCTGCCGGATCTCCTCAAAGACGGCCATCGTCATGAGGGCCTGCAATGTGGGATCGGAATCGAGTGCATCGAGGTCATAGATGGTCAGTCGGCTCTGTTTCGTTCTGCGAGTTTTAGCGGAGCCTTTGAAATATCCGGAGTAGCCCCCATCGCCGTAAAACGGCATGAGATATTTCATCAGCGACTCCACATCTTCAGATGCACTTTCGAACTCTTTCTCGGCAGGAAGACGCGCCAGTTCCGCGATGAAATCTTCCATTTGAAGCTCTATTTCATTTTCGGTTCCCTGCTTTAGAAGCTCGCCTTCAACGTAGGCAAGACCTGCCTGTTGCACTTTTTTCTCGTAGGCGAGTTTGAGTGCTTTGGAAATTGCCGTCTGATGGATGCTCTCCAAATTGACGTGTGGAGAAGTTAGTTTGATTCCCGAAAGCATCAGTTTAGTTAAAAATGCGATCTTCTCTTCGTCATAGACGCCTCGAAACGGAGTAAATGGCATATCGAGATTGCGATCAAAGATCGTCAGGTCCCCATCGAAGTACTCGGACGCCATCACGTAGCTAGATTTTTTATCTACGACGAATACCATTGGCTCCGGAGACATGCGCTTCATCGACTGCATACAGTCGATGATGAAAGCGCTCTTTCCGGAACCGCTATCGGCAAGAACTACGGTGTGGTTCGAGGTTTCGTTCTCAAGAAGAGAAAAAGGAACCAGATTGTTCTCTCGGGACAGAAAAAGCTGGATGGGCTTTTTGAGTCCTCGGAACGAATCAAAGATGGGAATGAATTTCACCGCGTCAGAGCGAAGAATCCGGATGTGGCGCTGAGTTGAGTGATCGGCCCGTGGTGAGTAGTTCAGGGGAAGGCTGTTCAGACAAAGCCCAAGTCCGATTTCATCTTCCAGAATCGTTTCGCATTCGAGATCGTTGTTGAAGATGTTAACGACTTCTCGGACTCGCGCTTCGAGCACTTCGTCGGTTTCGCCTTCTAGGATCACGTTGAACGTGAGGTGCAAGCAGCGGTCATCGCGCGCGAGCTTCTCCTGCACTTCGAGAATCTCTTCACGCTGCCGGCGAGCTCGCGCCGAGGGCGTGTTTTGAAGGAAGAACTCCTTCATATCGAAGAAGCTCTTACTCTGCCGCTTGGTCGGGAACTTGAAATTAAGCGCAAGCTTGAACGGAAACGGCAGTTTTAGAAAGTACGCCATTCCTCCCGGATAGGCGTGTTGCGGGCTCGTTTTCAAAGACAGCGTTCGGGTCTTAACACCCTCACGCTCGATACCCGCGAAGTCGAGAGTTGGGCTGCTATAGAGGACCTGATCGGAGATGGGAAGGCTCGGATTATAGGGAGCGAAGCTGCGTTTGTAGTACGTCTTCGGGTTGAAGAAGCGACGGAGAACGTCGAGAAGGTCGTGACCGGAAAGGAGCCGCAACGGCACCTTGGAGTTGGATTGGAAGTTCGTAACCAGTTGCCGGAACTCCCGGCCCGCTTCGACGAAGCCTTTCATCTCTTCGTAAAGGACTGACTCGCCGCGTTTCATCAAAACGGACGAAGCTTTGAGGGAACTTCCGGGGAAGAACCGCAAAGAGACGTAACAGCGGCGGACGAGCGGCGCCAAGGCATCATCGGAATTGCAGGCCGCCTGTATTCGCCTGAGCCGCGTGTCAAAAAGGGTTTTGGATACCGGACTACCCCCCGGATACTGCTTCGCAATGGTGTCGAACGTGCGATCCAGGGCGGAAAGATGAGTCTGCTCGAAGAGAACCTGCAAAACGCACTGCGTCGGAAGGTTGAACCATGGTTTGAGACCCTCTACCGCCTCGATCACTTGTTCTGTGACCATCGGCTCGTGTTCGAGCAGAGTCGCTTCGAAGACTGCGCCAAGTGAGCCGTCCTTATGAACGAATACCCCGGTTTCCGGGAGGTATTCTCCGTAGGGAAGAAGAGCACTCAGTGATTGCGGCCGTTCAAAGAGCGACTTCACGAAGAGATCATGGCGCGCCATCGCGTTGGTAATTGGTTTTGCGAGATGAGAAACAACTTTCATCTTTTCCTCCTAACGAGTTTCACGACCCGACGTTGTTGCAGGTGGCATCAATTCAATGGGGGCAGGTCCGTTCCCCGGCCTAGGAGCCGGTGGCAGTGCCTCGATCACATTCGCTTTCGGGACGAGCTCCGGTTTGCTCATGACCCACTGGTCTTGTTCGACGACCACCGAGATCCACCCGCCCCAGAAGTAATCGCGACTCGGCATCTCGTGCGGATGCGCGTAAATCGCGGCGACTTTTGCGCGGCTGCGAGTGGGTGTCGGATGGTTTCGAAAGCCTTCGACACCTCCTTCTTTGAACGAAAGAGAGGCCGCAACGCCTTCGCCGCCGTAACCCGATCTTGCATCGAGCATGCGCGAGCTTTCCGCGCGGTTAAGGCTTCCGCATCCCGTAACAAGCGCACTAATCGCCAAGGCGAGTGAAGTACGAATAAACACCTTCATCAGATCCTCCCTTTGAATTTTTTCGGAAATAGTCGTTCGGAAGTCGGACAGTTTCCTGCATCACGATCCATACGTCTTGACCGGAACCGACGTTGATCGTGGGAAGCAGGTTTTGCGCCTGTTTTAGGTACCACTGAGTCACCTGGCTCGCGGCATTTGAGGCGCCACCAGCGCCGAGATACGCCATCTGACTGCCCGAAACGATCGATGAAGTTCCGCCCAGCGGATTCATGGACTGGGTGGTCTGTGCCTGCTGAATGCCTTTTCCGACTCCCTCCACGACCGAAGAAAGAAACGCCATCGTGGCGACGCGATCTTGCTTGGAGTTGACCGTGCCCATCACCGCAAAGCTATTGTCCTTGTCGTCGGCGACGAACCCGCTCACCTCTCTCTCGAACATCTTCCCGTCCTGGCCAACGCACGAAAGTTTCGTTGCTTGCATCTGGACTCGTTCGGTCGAGAGGTCTCCTTGGGATTTAGCGATCATGAAACAGCCCGAGAGATCGAGGCGCTTTTTGTTCGGAACGATGTAGGCGTAATCAAGCTGCATCAGCACGGGGAAGGTACGGCCTTCCGGTGCTTCAACACCCGTCATGAGCTTCGCCTTAACGTAGCTGCCGGGAGGGATCACGACTCCCGTCGTTTTCTCTCGGCTCACTTCCTTCACCGGAAACGAGATCACGGACGCTCCGCGACTCGTTCGTACCGACGACCCCCCTTGGCCAGTCGTCTGGATTCCGGTCACGCCCGGGGAAAAGGCAGACCGCGCGGGAAGAGGAGCACCTTGAGTGACTTCGAGACCTTCGGGTGGAGCCCCAAACTGGACGTTGCGATCCGGTAGGTTTGGCGGAGTCCCGGCTGTACCTGGAGGTACTGCACCGATTTCGGGCGGGACAACACCGTCCTTTTTCTTTTCCAGCTCTCCGACCCGCGCTTCGAGTTTCGATGCGGTTTCCTTGAACGCAGCATTTGCCTCTTGAAACTCAGAGAGGGTCTTTGAAAGTAACCGCTCTTTGTTCTCGTAAAGGGAGTCACCCTGAGAGCCAAGCACGCGGCCGTCCTTGAAGTCTCCCTTCGATTGAGACTCGTAAACTCGCGTGACCTGTTCCTGACTGTGGTTCCAGATGTAGAACACCAGGCAGAACGCGATTCCCGCTATGTACGGGACCTTTTCGCGGTGTTTTTGAAAAAGAACTCCGAGATCTTTCTTTAAGCGTGTCGTCATTGTTTTTTCTCCACAACTTCGATTGGTAAAACGAGCTTGCTGTAGATCGAGGTGGGTTTCGCAACGACGCGAAGGTACGTCTTCGCTTTCTCGCTCTTTCCAGGTTCAACCAAAGGCGAATCGACGTTCGAGAGAATCGCGAGGTTCGGTTCGCCCAACATGAGGTTCTGAATGTTGATGAGAAGCTTCTTGTCCTTGGTGGTGTTTGCGATCTCGAAAACGTAGCCGTTGAATCGATTTCCCGTGTAAATCCGAACGAGCGTTGTACTCACTCCACGAAAGCCCGGATTCACCGGGCGCGAGACGCTTTTGACGTCGTACCCTGCGGCTTCGTCTCCTCGGACCATCGCTTTCATCAGATCGAGATCTGACATCGTGCTGGTTGCCTCTTTACCAAGAGCCTCCTGGAGCATCGCCTCCTTGGGCCGAAACTCGTACAGAGCACTCGTCTTCTCCGGACTCCCTGCGGGAACAACGGAAAGCTTTGTCTGGATCGTGGTCCCGTCGTTCAAGATGAAAACGACGGGACTGGCTCCCGACGAAAAACGCGGGCGTACCTTCAGAAGGGAATAGCTGGGTTGTTCAGCATCTGCCGGTTGGATCTCGTACCTCTGAGCACGAGAGATGGTTCTAACGTCGCTTGGAAACTTGAAGAGCGTTTCCTCGTTCGCAACAAGGCTCACCACCTCAGTTTCGTTCCCGAAGTAGATCGTTCTGGCGTGGAGGTGTGCTCCACCCAGAACTAAAAAGACACCTACGAATGTTAATAGTCGGTTTTTCATAAGCACCTCACTCCAGCTCCCGCTTTTTGCGGAAGGAATCGGCCGATTGACGGGAGAGACTGTCGATCTGCAAGTACCAACGCTTTCCGCTCTTGGGCGGAACGAGTTGGAGAACCATTTCGACCGCTTCGTCCGAGTTTCCTAGGTATTCGTTGTTGATGTAGGTGTCCCTGCGAGCGAGTGCTACGACGCGGTAGTAGCCATCGCCGGTGGTTCGGATCTCCTTCTCCCGAATGGTGAGAAGCTCCGAAATGCCTTCCGTCTTTACCTTGTGTTTCCAGCCCGCGGCTTCAGCGAGGAACTTGACCTTGAGCTGCGGACTCATGAAATCCGCAAGGGACGTGTACTGCTCTTCGATGTTCCCTGCGGTGACGTTTCCGAGCTGCCCCAGAAAATCCACTACAGCGTTGGAGACGTAACTATCGGGCACCGCTTGAGGGGACGCCGGCGTGAAATCCATCACGCCGGGGGCGAGAATGTATTCCTTTTGCCGGAGCTTCCCGTAGAGCGAATAGACTTCCTGGCGGCTTACAATGAAGTGAACCAGGAGAGCCGCCGAGAGAATCAGAATGATGTACTGAAGAGTGAGCTTGTTCTGAAGAAGGGCCGCGCGAAAGCAGATGTACTTCGGCAATGTCCGTAAATCGACTCCGTCGTAAAGTCCCTCCTTTGGCTGTTCTATCGCCGCAGCTTGGATGCCCTTCTCAATGGGTCCGACCATCAGATCCTCCCACTGCCGGAGCTTCGCCCGAAGGCGCGCCCGAAACGGCTGCTCGCTTTTCGGAATGACTCTTTCGAATCGCTTCCAGATAATTGACAGGAATAAACCAAGTCGTCGTATCGCGCAGAAGCCAATACTTCCCATCCTTTGAAAGATTCGCGCTAAACTCGCGGGCAGGCTTGCGCGCGAGATCTCGTTTCTGTTTTCCGGTTCCGTTCGTGTTTCCTGAGGTCTGCATTTAATTGTTCCTCCATCAAAAGTAGGTTCCATTTGTTCCTCATCGTTTTGGCGTCAGTCGGAAAATTTCCGACGTCGCTTCGGGTTAATGATTCCGGGTAGCTCCAATCCTGCTCGGCGATAGGGCCAGTGAAAGAAGACGCCCCGGTTGTTCCGCCCGCGAATGACAGGCATGGCGATGAGGACCAGAAGTAGCAGCCCGCTCATCAGCGCCCACGAGTAGAAAACGACTCCAAAGATGAGAACTACGAAGAGCGCCACGAACGCTTCCGACAGTTCCCAAAAATCGAGAATCATGATCGGAGAGTCGATCGTCTGACTCACTCGTATCCCGTGCTCGCGTTTGAGCTTCCCGTAGTCATGCATCGAGCGAAGCTCCTTCGGCGGGCTGTGACCTCGGCTCGAGATAGCCGAAGACGCTGTCGCCACCGCTGATTTCGAAGATGTTCTTCACCCAGCTAGGAGCCGTTCCAACGAGGATGGCGCCGATCACGCAAACGATGGCGACCCCGAAGCGCTGCTCCTTGAGAGCCCATCCCGCCGACATGATGCAGAGGCCAGCGAAGATACGGGCACCCCACTTGAAGAGTGCCGTATCGACAATCGACAGAAGGGAACCGGCGGCCTTGAGCTTTCCAACGGCGTCACCTCCGCCGCTCGGAAGCGAAGCATCCGCGAAAGCCGTTCCCCCGAGGAACAACCACACGACAAATAGCCCGAAGCTGATGATAAGAATCCGCCCGAAGACTTTACTGTCGTCTCCGGGAGGAGGAGGACTCGGATTCCCCGTAAGAAATCCCGGAAGGTAAATATTTCGTTTTGCCACCATAAAGCAGTGTTCTCCTTTTCATTGGAGACACCCGCCTTTGTGGTGGTAGGGGTGTTCGTCCTAAATTTTATTCCGGGCTCACTCGGCCCGGTCGTTATCCGCCGTCTTGTCCCTGAATGGTTTTCAGAACATCGGTAGTCGTCTGAAAACCGTTCACTCGGTAAACTACTTTCTTCTTCAGATCTCCGATGAGAAGCAGAGGAACACCTTGGATGTTCTTTTGCTTGATCTCGTCAGGAGACGCGAAGTCCGCAGGGAACGGAAGCGAGCGGACGGGACCTTTTTCACGGTCCAATTGCTTCGCCTCGACAAAAAAACCCTTTGCTTGCAGCTCCGACAGAGTCGTGAACATCCGCTGGCAATGGGGACAGGTCGAGTTGAAGTACATGCGCAATCGGTATCTCTGGACATCAATATTCTTAGGCGTGGCCGGGGCAACGGCGGCGATACGCGCTTTTTCCACTTCTGGAACCGCTTGCCCATTCTTAGCGAGGTACTCTGCCATCCGTTGTGAGAGCCGGGTCGAAAGCTCGTTCTTCTTCTCGTTGTAGGCGAACCACATTTTCATGTTTTCGTCGGTGGGGTTTCGAACGAGCTCCATGAACGGTTCGGGCGGCGTGTAGTCGCCCTCTTTGAAGAACTCCTTGTTCTTCGGGTCCATGAACGTTCCCCATTGAAACGGTTCCTTCGGCGCCTCCTCCGCCTTGGAAACGGGAGGCTTATCCACTTTTGTCTCTTTCGTGGGTTCGCTCGGAGAGCTTACGGCTTCTGGTTTCTCATTCCAGAAGTCGATCTCCTTTTGAAAATATTGAAACTCGGAACCAGAAGCTAAGCTCGTGGTACCGAGGAGCGGGAGAGAATAGACAATCGCCTTAGTCGATTTCCAAAGCATCGAATACATCGACAATCCCCCTTTCGGCCAAGCGGACGGCAGCCGCGAGTAACGAGTTACTCATTCTCGGTTTGCCATCTAACTGTGAAAGATAGTCCTGAACTTCATGACCCTTCATGTACTCGAGTACGGGAACTCGGCCGACAACTCCGCCGCGGCATCCGCTGCATCCATCCGGATTTTTCGCTCTCCAACTGCCGATGTCCTGAAAAGTCAGCTCTCTGTCGGAGAATGTGCTGGTGACCTCCTGTTGCTGAACTGAGGTCAAGGGTACAGCGCAGTCAGTACAGATCCGCTTGAGAAGTCGTTGCGCCGCTGAAAAGCGCAAGGATGCTCGAAGCGAGAACGGGTCGATACCCAAATTCAAGAATCGGCTTACCACTTCGGCCGCGCCGTTGGCGTGCAAGGTGGAAAGGACCAGATGCCCCGTCATCGCGGCTTTCACGCAAAGATCCGCGGTTTCGGCATCGCGAACTTCTCCCACGAGAATGACATCCGGATCCTGGCGCAAAACAGCTCTTAGGGCTTCCGCAAAGGTGAGTTTCGGACTCGCCTGAACCTGCGTGATTCCGTCGATTCCGTACTCGATAGGATCTTCGAGGGTGAGGATGTTCTTTGCTTTTCTATCGAGATGGCTCAGGAGCGTATAGAGAGTCGAAGTTTTGCCACTCCCCGTAGGCCCGGAGATGATCATGACCCCGTTCTTACTGCGAAGAGCCGCTTTCAGATCACTCAACGTAGTGTCATCAAAGCCGATGGCATCGAGCTCGAAACTTCGAGTCAGATCGAGAAGCCGAAGAACTATCTTTTCTCCGTACTGAGAGGGAAGAAGGCTCGCCCGTATGTCGAGTTTCCAGTTCTTGAAGGAAACACGACCATCCTGCGCGCGGCCGCTCATAGCGATCGACAGATTGGTGAGACGTTTCACCTCATTTACGAAACTCTGACGGTGTTCCAACTCCAGTTGCTTCCATAGAGTCAGATCGCCGTTGATTCGAAAGCGAATATCAACGCCAACTCTTGTTGGCTGAACGTGAATGTCACTCGCCGAGAGTTCCTTTGCTGCGACTACCGTATCTCTGAAAAGTGAGGTGTAGGGATCGAGAGCTGAAATTTTCTGATCATCGGTAAACTTTTGCTCGATGATCACGGCACCCGCACCGTCGTGTCCGTTTCCGTGCACATTCGCTTTGAGGAACTTGTAGCCTTCGAGGTCTACCAAGAGAGTGTGGCACTGCCTTCGAAAGAGGTGTTCTGCCTCCTCGGCGACTTCGTCCCGAAAGCACGGAGAGAGCAAGGTGAGTCGCGTTCCTTCTAGCAAGTAAGGGAGCACCCCGTGCTTTGATGCCCACTCGACAATCTGCGTCGGGAACTGCTTTGCCTTCAACTCTTCTGACGCGTTGCTCACCGCTTCCAACGACTTTGGACGTAGGTAGGAGACCAAAGAGCGGTTGAGAGTGCCTTGTTCGATATGCCCCAAGTCCCGTAGGAGTCGTCCCAAGCGCACCTTTCGGTACTTTTGAGTCTGAAGGGCGTCTTCGACCACTTCCTGCGGAACAATTCTGTTTTCAACGAGGTATTCGCCGAACTTCATAGGCCCCCCATCGCTTTGCACGCTGCGATCATGGCCTCAGTGGCGGCGAAGGTGACCGGGACCTCCGCGAAGTCCTTGCAGCAGCTCACTTTGCTCCAGACCACGAAAAGGTGGCCCTTCAGCTTGCCGTTCCCGAGTCGTCCTAGTTCCCGGACGTTCTTTATGTGCTCAAGAAGCCCAACGTTCTGCCCCTCGCGGAAACACGAAGACGACTGCGGAGAAATCATCTGCCACTTCTCGTCCGTGGCCGTCGGAGTTGAATTGAAAATCTCCGAAGAAAGGCTCTTCATTCGAGAGGCGATCATTAAAGCGCCAGCGGTCTGACTCGGGCCGTGATAGGTCCCGTATCGCGGATAGAAGGTTCCCCACCCGTTGCACGCTTCGTGACTTGAAGGCGGATACTTCGGAACCCAGGACATCGGCACACTACACATCGGCGTTCCTGGAGTCGGAGATGCCGTCGAACCGCCAGCAACCCCGGTAACGGCTCCCTTTATCAAGCATGCTTTGGGGCTGATGCCCCATAGGAGAAACTGCGGTTGCAGAGAATCAGCGGACCCGGTCTTCCAATTCTCTCCGAGGTGCTCGCTCATTCCGTCGAAGCAAAAGCGGTCCATGCGAGAGCCGTCGCAAGCGAGGAGACTGTAAGGGATCATCGCCAATGGAACGTTGATCGTGTGTGCATGAAAAGACTGCGCGTCCGTATCAGCCTCGTGGCCGAACGGAGTTTTTGCCATTCCCGCGAGCTGAATAGCTGCACCTGGAAGGGAACCGAAGTACGACTCTCCCGGATCGGGCATTACCTCAACGAAGGTCTGGGGAACGTAATACTCGATCTTTGCGCAAGGCCGCGGAGTCGGCCATCCGCACATGCAGACCCCGATTTTCGTCTCCATGCACGACCGAAATTCATCGGTCTTTGCGACCGTACAAACGTTAGGAAATGCGCCGACAGAACTCGCGATCACTAGCAATAATCCGGCAGCCAGGGCTTTAAGCGACTTCAGAACTTCCGCGTGGGGAGTATTCTTTTTTTCCAGGTAGTACGGCTTCAGACAAAGCTTACGGAAGGTCGTCCCGACCCCGTCATACACTAACGAGAATGCTTCGAAGGAATTTAGCCGTGAGAAATCTCCTGTCGTAACGACATACTCTTTTTGCTCCGTGTGGCTGATCGATTCGCTTATATTGGCGTCTTTGGCCTCAAACCCTCCGAGAACGAGATTCCGTTTCGTATGGTGCGCCTGCTCCGAGATGCTGTGAGACCGTTTCGACCGATCCACCTGGCCGACGAGCTCCTGAAAGTTTCGAATCGTAGCCGGGTCGCTGGAGTGGCACACGACACGAGTGCGAAAATTCTGAATCAGCTCCCGAGCGGCCTTCTCCCGGCCAACCGCATTCTCCAATGAGGTTAAGCTTTGAGTAGCTGCGATGGTGATCGTATTGCCTTCTCTCCCTTTGGCGAGAAAGGCGCCGTCGCCGAGAGCGCCGCCGCTTCCGACAGTAACGATGTCTTGATACTCATCGACTAGAAGCAATCCCGCGCGTTCCTTACTCGCGGTGGAATCCGCCAAGCGGTTCAAGAGAGCCTGCTCGTAGTGGAGTTTGACGAACGTACCCATCGACCGTGCAAGGGCGGTGTTTCGAACGTCGAACAAGAGGATCATCCCTTGATCGATTGCGTCCCTCATTGAATGCAAAGTGAGGTCTGCTTCTTTGGGGCAAAAGAGTCGATTTGCTTGGTACTCCTGAAATTGATTCAGAAAGCTCGTCGCCGTCGCGAGAATGCTGGTTCGCACCTTTGTTTCTAGCTGCGCGTATTCGCGCGCGAAGTATTCAAGCGCAAAGTTGATGTTGGCCGACTCTTCTTCTCCGAATTTCTCGTCTTTCCCGACTTCCTCGAGTGTTTGGCAAAGTTCATCTTCACCCGCCCGCACCATGACGCCGTAGAGATCCTTGAGCGTGTAGTAATCGAGAACGGCGGCACAGTAGATGAGCGAGCTCTTGATCAGGTTGTAGGAAGAGTTCTCCCAGAAAGCGTCACTACGGCCTGATTGGCTGTCGAAGTTAGCCGCCGCCGCCCGAATCATCTGCGCGATGGACAGAAAACGGCTGTTTTTGAGCGAATTCTTCTCAAAAATGGGGTTAAAAGTGACGTTTCCACCCAGTCGTAAATGCAGAACTCGGTCGGAAAGCCCCCGTTCTTCGACAATTTTCAGCGCCTTTTCGACGAAAGTGCCTTTCGGATCGATCGCAAGGACCGCCGGTTCCGGCCTGAAGTTGGCAAGAATCTGATCGAAATAGGGAAGAATCGTTCCTTGCGTCTTTCCGGAGCCGATGCTCCCGGTGACAAGGATGTTACCGTTCAAAGCCCTTTGATTCTGAATCACCCATTCGCTCTTAAGCACTGACCGCTACCTCCTCGACCGCACCAAGGACGATCGCGTTCTGGGGTTTTGGCATTTCAGGAAGCTTAGAAGAACTGTTGGCAGCGAGTTTTTCGAGGAGCCCACCCCGTTCCATCGCCGAAAGACAGACGAAAAGGGAGAACCCGAAATTGGTGGCGATAACTGCCCAAATCATTCCGAAAAATTTGTGAGGAACAAAAGAAGGAAACTG
Organism: uncultured Bdellovibrionales bacterium; assembly: GCA_937903155.1. GTDB lineage: Bacteria > Bdellovibrionota > FAC87 > UBA2466 > UBA2466 > CALCZU01. The sequence goes on along the minus strand of CALCZU010000049.1, from coordinate 10,563 downwards.
TTCGAGGGCGAGGAAGCGAACGAGGGAATAAACGGCAGGCAGCGCTACGATAGAAATTCCTGCGGCGATCCACGCGAATCCCTCTTTGCTGTCTTTCTTCAGGTTCTCTTTTGCGAGGATCTCAAGCCGCTGGCCTTGGCGATTGATACCAAAGGAGCGGGAGAAAACCGAATAGACCCAAACGCTGTTGATCGTGCTGGCGAAAAGAAGGATGGCAAGGAACGCAAGGTGCGCTTCCGCATAGGCGTCCAGCTCATTCAGAGCCGCGCTAACCGCGACTGGAGCTTTGAAATAAAGCCATGCCCCCGCAAGCCCTAACAATGCCACGATTGCAACGGACGCCGGGATGTCATTTTCGCGGATACTCTGGTTCATCCACTCCTCCCGCTTGGCTGAATCAGATGACGAAGGAACGAGAGTTGTTTCCGAAGAAGTCTAATTCGGATTCCAACGCTCCGGTTAAGCTTCAACTCGTGTTCGGAGATCGAATTGAAAAGAGTCTCCAGGCTCGCGAAAAGTTCCTTCATCGCACACCTCCGGAAAACAGAGTCCTCTGTGGCGGTTCGTCCTTAAAGAATCGTTTGTTCCGAGGTCGTTCCTCGATGCAACGAAGACTTCCGCCGTGAAATATGAAGTCGAATGAACCGAAGAGAAAAGGCACCTTGTGCTCCTCCTCATATCGACGGGAAAGTCTGCTCGCAGCTTCCCGAAAAAGATCCAGGTCAGAGACACCGCCAAGCGATGGGGCTGGAGTGAGATCGTTTTTCATCGTCCGTACCTCCCATGACTTTCGAAATCGTGGTGCAGGTTGGGGGACGACAGCGGCCCCACGTCTTGCGTGGAGGCCGCTCTCGCCCAACTGTCGGATACGGGATTAGGGACTGGAAGGGGGGTAGTTTTCATCCCGGAGCATCCGACGGAGAGGAAAGTCAGGAAAGCTGCGATGCCGACCATTGCGGCGATGATGACCTGAAGGTCATCAGTCGCCACTTTTCTCAAGACATCGTCCCCTAGAAAGCTTTCCCATTTCTGTTTCAAAACCTTCACCATTCGTTTTCTACGTTTCCTTGTGTCATATGGAGGCGCCGATGAGGCGACTATCGAATCAGACTTACGAGCACTTTCTCAACGCGCGTGATCGATTGGACCAACGCCGGATTCGTGGTTAGTTCTTCCGGCGAAATTGCACCGCAAAGCGCCCAAAAGGCCCGCTTGATCTCTTGTAAGAGTTTTTGCGTCATCGACGCCTCCTTCCTTTGCTTGGCCGCACGCCATTACCAGAGACCACGTACCGGGCCGCACGCGTAAGGGTGACGGCGAGTGTGGTAGTCAGAGGTGGGGCCCTCGCTGTTGAAGCTTTCGCAGAACAAAGTCCACGCCCGCTTCAAAAACGGAACGACTCGTCCTTCTTTGTTCGCCTCAACCTCTGAGAGCTCAGCGCCTTCCGATGTGGAGAGCGAAGCGACGTTTCCCTGAATGGAGGCTGGGTTACTTGAGCAGTGCATAATCACCTGCGATTGAAAAATTGCTTCGGCGCGGTTTTCTGGGAACGGTCGCTTCGGCAATAGGGTTATTGGCTTGAAAGAGAACGCGACGCAGCCGTTCCATTTGTCGGCAAAGAGCTGGATTGCGTTCCACTTCCCGATCCGAAACTTTCTTGAAAACTTCTTCGAACTGTTTTTCGATTTGAAAATTCATTTCCTTTTCCTTCCTAGGTTTGAGCACCCACAAAAAATGCCTGCGGCGTGAAGATCGCTTCCACGAGGGAGCGTTCGAGGCGCTTAATCGCTCCAATGAGCTCCCTGTTAGAAGCGACTTCGTCGCAAGAGAGCAGAAGGCACCAGTCGTGGAACTCTTCCTTTATTTGGCGAAGGTCTTCGTATTTCATTTGTCCTCCTTATCTGAGAAGCCCATCTCGCATGACGTAGTCATGCGGGGTTCGTCTTGCGTATTGGTTCATGTTGTCGTTGCGTGATTTGTTCAGTGAATGGGCAACGAAATTCCGGAGTGCCTTGAACGCTTGCTTCAAGCGACGAACCGCGATGGCCGTTCGTTCAACTGAAGCCACTGAATGCTCGTGGGTACCTTCGAACAGATGGTTCTCTAACGTGCGCATGCTTGTCCTCTCAAACGTTCCTCGGAAACGATCGAGCGATATGGCTTCCGAGCATGTTTAAGCGTTCTGGCGGAAATAACTCGGTCTGGTCGTCGCCATGAAATCCTTCGAACGGGAGTCTTTGCAGCCTTTTCAGGAATTTTGACGACCAGTTTGTAGCCCGGCCCGTACATTCCCTGATTGATCTCGGCGATGTCCTGAAGGAGGTCGGGGGTGAGTTCAAGGCCGGCAAGGACCCATCTGGGGATGACCGGACCACCTAGCTCGAATTCTCCTTCCTCTTCTTGGGGGCGATTACGTTCGTTCATCTTCGGGACTCCATCTTTTCGAAAGCCCTCGTTTGAGAGCGCCTTCCGTTTCGGGTTCATCTTTCAATTCACTACAATGCAAGAAAATGAACATTGTGTGCCAAGTCGCGTTACGTAATTTGAATGCTTAACCAATATTGGAAAAGTTCGTGAAACGAACGGTTCCACTTCCTTCGAACCCTCGAAGCGCAGATCGACATTTACGTTTGAAATCATGCACTTGCTTTAATCGGGCATCTCTTCGCATTTCCGAACTCAGAACATCGAAAATTCGAAGTCAGGTGGCGTGAGGCATGACTCCGGGAGATGCGCTTCAAATAAGCGTTAATACGGAATTAGTGACATGACGCGAAGCCATAAGAAACCGATTGCAAAAAAAAACCGGAATTGCTACGTTGCGTCGAATTTATAAATTTCTTAACTTCGAATTTTCGAAGAAGAAGGGTTTGGAATGAAATATAAGCTCCTCATCGTTGATGACGACCCCATTGAGCTCACTCAGACGAAGATCATCCTTGAAGACGAGGGGTGCTTCGAAGTCGATTCCGCAAAGGACGGGCTCGAGGCGATCGAAAAAGTAAAAACCTCGCCCACCGACTACGCGCTTGTCCTTCTGGATTATGAAATGCCAGGAAAAGACGGCCTTGAAACCGCAAAGGACCTGCTGGCGTTAAACCGTCGCTTCTACATTCTCATGCACTCGAAAAACACAGAGCGTGATGTAGTCCGCTCGTCCTTTCGACTGGGAGCTGTGGATTTTCTCGATAAGGGCCAGAACGTGGAGGAATTCGTTTCGACGGTCCGCGCCTGGTGTGAAAAATACCGCAATAATCGCCAAATTCTCTGTTCCGAAAGGCCGCTCACCAATGTCGAGCAGCTGCTGTCGTCAATAAATCTCGCCGGAAAGTCTGAGTCGATGCATGCGGTTTTCAATAAAGTCGCGAAATATCGGGGGACGATGGAGAGCATCCTCATCCTCGGTGAAACAGGAACAGGGAAAGAAGCGGTCGCCCGCGCTCTCCATAAGGGACCCGATAATCTATTTGTATCTATCAACTGCGGTAAATACTCGGAGAACTCTCACCTTCTGGAAGCGGAACTCTTTGGTTACGAGAAGGGCGCATTTACCGGCGCTACGACGTCGGAGCCCGGTCTCTTTGAAAAGATGGCAGGCGGCACCATCTTTGTGGATGAGGCCCATCTCTTGTCGGACAGCGCACAAGGGAAACTGCTGCGCGCGTTTGGGAACAAGAAAGGAATGCGCCTTAAGGGGAGCAAGGAATACGACATTAACTGCAAGCTCGTCTTCGCCACCAAGCCCAATTTCGAACAGATGATGAAGAACGGCACCATCAAGGAAGATTTCTTTTATCGCCTCGACAAGAGAAAGATCGAGATCCCGGCCCTTCGGGAAAGAATCGACGATATGGAATGCCTTATTGCCTGGATCTCGAAGCGATACTTCGAAAAGTATCCACAGGCGCACCGACGAACTTTTCTCATGCGAACTGTCGAGACGCTGAAACATTATCGTTGGCCCGGTAACGTGAGAGAGCTCGAAAACCTCGTGGAGACTCTTTTGGAAGATGTCCAGGACCATGAGATTACTCCCGACCATCTTCCTCAGAAATTTTTCGATAAGGCCCAGTTACGAGCCGATCCAGGCACCATAAAGACCTATTCCGAAATTAAGAAGGAGCTGGAGAACGAGGAGAGATCGCGAGTCCTCGCGGTTCTACGACAATCTGAAAATCGCACTCAGGCAGCAAAGAGAATGGGAATCGCGATGAGTACCCTTCATGGCATCCTAAAACGGCTCGGCGTTAACTTTCCGGAAGCACAGGAAGTCAGGGGAGAGGCAAGGAGTAGCTGATTGAAATTAAGACTTACCATTTTTGCTCTTTTCTTCTGTGGAGGTTTCCTCTTTGCGAAGCCTTTTCGGATTGCCGCCCTTTATCCGGAGAGCATGGCTGGACACTTCAACTGCACTTGCGGACTGGAAGCTCAATGCATCACGAAGGCTGCGGTTGTGGATGCCAAAAAGAAAGGGCTCGATGTTGCTGTCGAGTTTTTTGAAACTGGCCGGACTCCCCTCACGGTACTCACATCTGCGAAGAAGGTGGCTCTTTCGGGCCATGATGCCGCCGTCGGAACACTCGTTTCAGCCGAAGCATTAGTCGCATCAAACATTTTCGAAGATGCACATCTTCCCTTCATCGTTCCTACAGCGAGTCATCCGGACGTCACGCGAGGAAAAGCCTACGTTACTCGCATCGCCTTCAACGACTACCGACAAGCTATGCTCCTAGCAAAGCTCACAACTGCGAATCTCAAACCAAGCAATATTGCCATTATCCGAAATCAATCTAACCCTTACTCGGAATTTCTGGGCGTAGAATACGCGGCGGAACTAAAAAGGCGCGGAATCACGAATCTAAGAGAGTATCCAGTTATCGAAGGCTTCAGTGACTTCAAGTCACTGGCCAAGGAGTTGGTCGACTCTGGCGTTCGCTTGGTCTTCGTTCCTCTTTCCCAAAGGATGCTGGCCTCTCTATACGTTGAGTTGGTTCGCAACAAAGCCGACATCACTCTTCTGGGGAGCGACATCGTCGAAGGGGAGGTGCAATTCCTCAATACCTTGGGAAATACTCCAAATAACGTTCGGTTCATTTTCGTTAAGCACTGGAATGGCCGCCTCGAAGGCCCTAAAGCGAAAGAGTATGCCTACCTTCGCGATACGTACTGCAAGCAATACAAGCCGACAATGACGGGAGCTGCCGCCTTTGATGCCATCTCGCTTATTCTTGATACGCTGAAGAGCAACCCGGGTACGACCAGAGCGAACCTGATCTCTCGCCTACGACAAACGAAATACGATGGGATGACCGGCCCGATTGTGTACGACGGGTCTGGGGACCCGATAAAACCGCTCCAGTTATTTACGATCCAGAATAACAAGGCGAATTTCTGGAGGACCTTTCAATGAAAGACATTTCATTAAAACTCCTCGAGCGCCAGCTTCGAAAGATCACGTGGTTCCCCATTGGAATGATGGCTTTCATCTTTCTGGTTGCGGTAGCTGGACTGCTTTATCGCGAGCAGCAGAGCCGACTTCGCCAGATAAGGGCGGAATTTGCGGAGACAATTTCCTTGCAAGAGCCCATGGCTGCTCAGGAGATCCTGCTGGATATGCGGAATGCTATCAAGGATCGAATGCACTCGACGCTGACGAAATGGGGAATAAAGTATCCGAAAGTTCAAGCGTGCATCCGTTTTCAAATGCCCCACGATAGGTTTGATGAATGTTCGAGTCCGAAGGACGTGGTGGGGAGGGAGCTGAAGGCTTCTGAAATATACATCGATAACGGGGTGGACCGGCTCGCCACGATTGAATACTGGGTCACCCCTCAACGCGAAATAGAAGACTACTTGCCGCCTTTCCTCGTTCTTACCGTTCTTTTGTCAGTCGTCTCCGCACTTCTGTTTCACAACCTTTTGGTGCGACATTTGAAGCGAAGGATCGTAAATCCTCTTCTTTCCGAGATAAAGCAGAACGAGAGAAATAAGACCCTGGCTGAAGCGATTCAAATGATCGCTCACGATGTAAAGAGACCATTTCAGATTTTGCGACGAGCCACGGAAGCCATAAAACGCGCTAAGAACAAGAACACTTTTGACCGCCTCACCACGGAAGTGATCCCAAACATCGAAAAGGGGATCACCTCGGTCGAGGCCATGATGAAAGACGTGCTGGAAATCGGATCCGATGTCCCTCTTGTGAAAAGCGAACTGAAGCCGATAGAGCTCATGAACGACGCCATTCGCGAAATCTTTCTCGTTCACACGCACGCCGATATTGAGTTTCTTTATGACCTCACCCACGAAAATCAGATCCTGGGTGACCGTGAGAAGTTGATGCGTGTCTTCCTCAACCTCATCGAAAACGCGGTGCATGCGCTTCAGGGGAAAGGGCGCATTTGGATCGATACAAAGGAATATCTCGACGGCACAAAACAGATGGCTCAATTCTGTATTGGAAACAATGGCCCCTCAATTTCGGAAGGGGATCAACGCGAGCTCTTCAAACAGTTCTTCACCAAGAGCAAGAAGGGAAATGGTCTGGGCCTTGCCATCGTGAAGAAAATCATTACCGCTCATGGCGGTGACATTTGGTGCACGTCCACCGAAAAAGGTACGCAGTTCTTTTTCACGCTTCCAATGGCCACAACACCCGAACACACACCGGTGAAGCTTCCGGCCTACAGTATCGACATCACGCTGATAGCCGATGAAAAGTCTCTTGCAAATCCAGTTCGGAACATTCAGACAGCGTCATTCAGCGCTTCGAATGAGACCAATATTCTTGTTTTTGACGATGATAAGCTTGTTCACGACTGCTGGCTTTCCACGGCAAAGAAGCAGGGAATTCGATTCCACCACTATTGGTCGTGGGAGGACTTCTTGAGGCAAGGGGCCTCACCGCTTGCTCACAACGCGACAGCATTCGTCGACATCGGTTTTAAAGGCTCCGACTTCAACGGTTACGATATCGCAAGACGCCTTCGTCGCATTGGAATCAGGAAACTCTATGCGATCACGGGAAGTCTTGAGGCTGCGAAAAAATCCGGCCTGTTCGATGACGTTTTTGGAAAAGACGTGCCGACCAACATCCGAGGCTATGTAGCGTAGTCATCTCACTTTGTCGCCCGATGCCACGCAAATGGCGATTTTCGGAAAAAAGTGACCGCGTAAAATGACCTATAAAGCGATCGGAGAAGAACTTAGGCACTGGGTACCCCCAAGTTGAGTTCAAAACGGTAGACTTCCTAGCTCGGCGCACCATGAAGCACCCGGTATAGCCGGAGACCGACAATCGCGAAGGCTCCCAGCCATTTCAGTGCTCGAGTAAAACTGAACTCGTAGATAGCACCACGGAAACCAATCTGAATATCGATTGAGAGAATCGAGTTTCGTTTTTCCTGTTCCATCTGAACCTCCTCCCGATAACTGGCCAATCCGGGAGTACGCTCTGGTTTTCCCAATTCGATTTCGGGCTTGAGACTATCTGTCATAATGACGCTCCTTTCACCCCCGGCGAAGCGAATGAAGGAGCGGCATTACTGACGGTGTCTAGGACAGGCAACGCATTGAAACTGAGCGCCTCAAGGAGATGGCGCTTGATATCGTAAATATATTGACCTTAGCTAAACTCGAGCCGAGTCTAAGCTAGGTGAATTCAATTATTTATATGCTAGCCCCCCCCCCGCAAATATTGTTGAGCCGGCTTCATGACTTGGGCGAAGCCCAATGACTGATTCTCCTCTTATCGTAGGAATTGGCGCTTCGGTCGGAGGGTTAGAATCGTTTACCAAACTATTTACCCATCTGCCCAACGACACGGGTATGTGCTTCGTCATAGTGCAACACATATGTACCGCTAGCATTCTTCCCCAAATTTTAAGCTCAGGGCCAGTAAAAATGCCCGTCGATTGGGCTCGCTTCGGTACTGTGGCTGAACCGAACCATGTTTACGTCAACCTACCTCGCATCAATTTGAATATGAGCGAAGGAATTTTTTGTCCTGTTCAATCGGAGGTTGGCGAACGTTGGATCATTGACCATTTTTTCAATTCGCTTGCTCAGCACCAAAAGAACGCAATCGGAATAGTTTTGTCTGGGGAATCATCGGATGGATGTATTGGAATCGAAAACATCAAGCATGCCGGCGGAATTACGTTTGCCGAAGATCCTAGCTCAGCTATAAGTCCAGAGACGCCTCGACTCGCTATCAATACGAGCTGCATTGATTTTGTGATGTCGCTAAAAGAAATGGCTGGGAAGTTAATCAGCATTGCAGAAGAGAGACGTGCTCACCAAGAAACATCTCCGCCGCGTGCCGATTGACCAGTTAACCTCGCCCCGAACCGAAGCGCTTTGGGAGGTTCAGTGGACAGGAATCGACGCTACAAGAACCGTCGAGCGAGATCCTTACGTGAAAGCGCCGGTGGGCACCTTCAAGTATCGCGAAGGATTCAGCGAAGGGGTCCGGACTTTTTGACAGAATCCTCAAGCAAGGAGATTCCCCCAACATTAGGTCAAGTTGGGTAATCTATTTCGCTTTCGGTAACACAATAGTCACCGTGGTACCACGGCCAACTTTGCTTTCCACATGGATGGAGCCTCCCCAGGAGTGAATCATTTGGTGGGCAATCGCCAAGCCTAACCCCTTTCCCTCTCCCACCTCCTTGGTGGTGAAGAACGGGCGGAAGAGGTCATGTATTTGCTTATCCGCGATCCCGCATCCGGTGTCCTGAACGCTAACTTCCCAATGGGTCTCTCGATCTTTTCTAGTGACATCGATCGTATGACCGTCCGCACGTCCTTCCGCGATTGCGGTCTCGATCGCATGGAGCGAGTTTGTGAGTAGGTTTAGGACAACTTGCCCAAGATGATCCGAAGGGGCTGTGACCTTAGTGTCCTCGCTAACTTGCATTTTCATTGCAATCTTACGCGTTTCAATTTTGTCCCTGATCATGTTGTACACGTTATCGAGAACCTCTTTCACAAATGTCGTGCCCGAGGTGTCGTAGTTGCTCTTTATCGCCAGCGCAAGCAACGAACGAGTGATTTCGGCAAGACGATCTACCTGAGCGATGATAATCTTGAGATCCTCGCGTATCGGAGAATCGGCGTCTAAACTGCCCAACGCCAATTCAGCTCTGCCTCTCACAGTTCCGAGTGGCGTTCCGGTTTCGTGAGCAAGACCCGCGGCCAGCACGCCAATCGTTGCCAGTCGGTCCTTTCGCATTAACTCGAGTTCGCGAAGTTTCTTCTCAGTGAGATCGATAGCGATTCCCATATACCCTGCTAGGGCGCCACGAGGGTCTTTGAACGGCGCAATGGTGAGCAACATTGGTATTTCTTTTCCGTCCTTCGAACGATTGATTAATTCGCCCTTCCAAAACCCTTTCGTCGGATCGAGGATTTCGGTCCACATGTTTTTGTAAAAGTCTTCTTGTTGGTACTTCGAACGAAGGATTCTTGGGGTTTTTCCCAGCGTTTCCTCCTTCGCAAACCCAAAGATTCGAATCCATGCTTTGTTGACGTAGAATAGGGTTCCGCGCACGTCCGTCAGCATGACGGCATCATTCGAATTTTCAATGCACTGGTAAAGGACTCCGCTTTCATCTAATTGGAGTGGTGAAGGCATAGGAAGCGCCGTTCTGACCGGAGTAGGTTGAAAATAGTTTTTTCCACCCCATATTAATGTGCAACGTCAGTGCCACTAGACTCAGGCTAGCCGTAGTAGGTGGAGGTGTGTGACCACGGGACAAATTAGCCCGCCGGGGGACATCCTGGACCGTGTTTGTTGATAAACATCATCTTGCTCGCCTAGTGACAAAGGCAGACAAGAATTCCATGGGGTTATTTTGGCGAATAGGAATGGTAGTCACCGCGGGAAGCGTCGCCTTTGCTCTCGGCCTAAACCTGACCTTGTCGATCGTTCTATCGCTTGCCGCACTCCTTATCCTCATTCGACGAGAGATTCTTGAAAGTTTGTTTCCCTTACGGGCCTATCGTAAGAATTGCCTCTCCGTACGAGGCTTGGAGAGTGATCCTAAATTCGAGGAGCAGTTTCGCAACGAGCTTGCCGCAGCCATTTGCCAAGCTTTCCCCGATCACAAACCAACCGCCTGCTGTTGCATCGGGGGTGGGAAGGAAATGTGTGAGGCCACGCTGGTTCTCCACAGCCCAGAAGGACACCTTCAGATCCGAGTTTCCGGAGACTCGATTTCAGGAGCCACTAGCCGACTGCTGGGGCGGGTTCAGCACTACAACGGAGAACCAGCCTTCAAGATGCCCAGCAACGATCTCCTCCCAAGATGTCGGGGATGCATCACTAGAAAAGCGCACCGTTTGATAAACCGCAATTATCCCCACCTGAACCCACTCGGTCAGCCGTCAAGATGGGATTATTTCTTGGCCAGACTTCGCACCCTAACCCATTAGAAATTAAGATTTTTCCTCTTTTATTGACAGGCGACAACCGGAAGATGTTAATGGTGGGTTAAAGGGATTTTAACTGAATGCACACGAAAGAACAGGGTTGCGAGTCATGTCCGGAGAGACCTGAAGGGA
>CALCZU010000048.1 GCA_937903155.1 uncultured Bdellovibrionales bacterium | reverse complement strand
GGATTTATTTAATTTAGGAAGTCTGTCGCCCGACGAACAAGAGCGATTCTACCAATCACCCCTCTATGCAGCACTTCCTTGGACGGTACGTTTTGAAGGAGATCCCGGAGAGAATAAGGAAACTGCCTACTGGACTTCAACGATCATTGATAACAGCGCGTTGGGAATTCATCTGCGTGTTTTAAAAATCGAAGGCAAGGTCAGAAGCGAAGAACTGCGTTACAGCATGGATCCCGAAGCGGGCGCCAAGCTCTACACCTTTTGCATGTACCGAGGACCTGAATGGTTTAAATGCAGCGCCGTTAAAAAATGCACGTACTCTGTTCTTGCAAGTAAAAAATACTGGGTGGAATTCAGAAGCCTCTACTCAAATATTTACCAGGAAGGCTCGAATCATCGCGATCTGACGGCAATGATGTTTAAGGAATATAATGAGCCCGTCCAAATCATCGACGGAATTCAACAAGAATGCCGAATTCTTCCTGAGAAGTTAGAATGCAAAAGCAAGAGATAACCATGAAGTCTATTTTACTGAGCTTATTCTTTGTAACGGTTTTAAGTTTTGGAGACGGGGGGACACTTTCCCCTCTCCAATGTACCAAAGCAAAGGTGGCCTACGTCGAATGTGTAAAAGACGGGATGTCTTACGAAGCCTGTCTCACCGCTGACAGAGGTTATAACGACTGCCGCGCCACCGGTCTTTTTCCTCCTCAGTGTTTAAACGCCAAGCCCCAGTACAAACTTTGTCTCTCAAAAGGGCTAGACCATCTGACCTGCTTAACCGCAGACAACGGAATGCAAGATTGTATGGATATGGGAATCAACGCTTTAGATTGCGTACGAACAAAATCCGGATACAAAGACTGCCGCGCTTATGGTTACGACCACAAAACCTGTGAGTTTGCCGATAGACTCTACGGAACTTGCCGCAAAGATGGTTACCCTCACGACTGGTGCGTGCTTGCCCGCGTCGGATACACCCGTTGCATGAGCGAGGGTTTAGGTGGAGCGATTTGTGTGAAAGCGGGAAAAGGGTATGCCGATTGCCGAGATTACGGTTTCGCGCTCTCGATTTGCTTGAATGCGGACGAAGGGTTTAAGGCGTGTAATACCTATAATCCATAGGGATTTTGGATTCATCTTGCCTAGTTTGACCTTCTTGCCTATTCATAGGGCATTAAGGAGAACGCATCCAACTCTTCAGCCTCAAATCCGCGCCCGAACTCGAAACGAAACTCGAGGAGAAAGTCAGCAAAGCTCTTTTGGTGGAATCTTACCGCCCGGAAGACCTCAGCAACGCGCTTTTGCGGAAAAATCCGAAGCTCTCTAAAGTAAATCAGATTTTATTTCGAGGACTCGAGCAAGAGTTTGGCAATGGGAACCTTCCGGGTCTCAAACTCACGATTAAGACGATTCGTTCCGCGCATTCACTTTACAAGAAACTGAAAAGGAATTCTTAAGACGATGTCCTTTTCGCAGGCCTTTACGATCCACCAATATCATCATACAGCGACCTCGCACGACGCGATTTCAAATTACCTTTTTTGGATCCAAAAATCGCTTCACGATGCGGGCATCTCGGGAGAAATTTTTGCCTCAAAGATTTCCGACTTGCCTCCGAACTCTGTTAAACCTTTCGAAAAATCAAAACTTTGGAATTGTGACCTTTTGCTCATTCATCACTCCCAAGGGAATCCTTTATTGGATCGCCTGATTGATATCGAAGTCCCAAAGGCAGTCATCTACAATAACATTACCCCTTCTCATTTTTTTAAGCATGACTCTTTTCTGGAAAACTTAAGCCGGCTCGGAAGATCTCAACTCAAGATCCTTGCGAAAGAAACTTCTGCGGGTTTTGGAACGTCCGATTTTAATTGCCGAGAATTGGAAGAAAACGGTTTTCTTCAGCCTCAAAAACTTCCGCTTTTAGAAATACCGAACGCGCCTGAATCTCCCTCCAGAAATTTCCAAAAGGGCAAACCCATTCAACTCCTGTTTGTCGGCAGGATCGCACGCCACAAAAATCAGGCTCTTCTGATTAAAACATTTTACTATTTAAAAGACCGCCTTCCTGAGAACTCTTCTCTTGTCTTGGTAGGTAAAGGCGATCCGATTTATTCGAAGTATTTAAGACTTTTGATTAAACAACTCGGCCTTTCGAAGCACATTACCTTAACCGGAAAGATTTCGGATTCTGAACTCGCGACGTTGTATGCGAAATCAACCGCGCTGATTTGCCCAAGCCTTCATGAGGGGTTTTGCATTCCCTTAGTCGAAGCCATGAAAGTTCAGCTTCCGATTTTTGCGGTCGCCGCCGACGGCGTGGCTGAAACTCTCGGGGATTCTGGTTTACTGATGCATACCGATAGGCCCCACGAAATAGCCGCCATCCTGGCCAACGCTTTTAAAAACTCCGAACTCATGAATCCACTTTCGGAATCTTCTGGCAATCGACTGAAAAGTCTTTCGGAGTTTCACAATTCAAAGATTTTAGTTTCTCGACTCCAACAACTTGCGGAGAGAATCCGAACCACTCCCCCTCATCAAAAGAAAAGATCACATGAACCTCTCAGATGAACGAGCACTTCTCTTGGAAGATCTCAAAACCTATCAAAAACATTGGCTCGCAAACGGCGCTTCTGATTTTTCGGAATCGCCTCAAGTGATTCCACAGTTTAAAGAGTTTATTACAAACAATCCTAAATGCTTCCACAGAGAAAATACGGCGGGCCATATTACGGCCTCAGGTTTTGTTGTAAATGCAGACTTTACAAAAGTCCTTTTAACTCACCATCGAAAATTGAATGATTGGTTGCAATTGGGTGGGCATGCGGATGGGGATCCAATCCCTAGTCGAGTGGCGTTAAAGGAATGCCAGGAGGAATCCGGATTAACTGAGTTCAGCTTTGTGAACTTCTGGGATTACTTTAAATCCCCTTCCTCTCGACCATTGGTTTTTGATTTAGACTGCCATTTAATTCCGGCAAGGAAGAACGAACCTGAACATTTTCACTACGATTTGCGATACCTTCTCGTCACAGATGCGGATGCGCCGCTTCAAATTACAGAAGAATCGAATGATTTAAAATGGGCCTCTTTAAAAAAAGAGGCCTATGATTTAGCGACTCAGCCTTCAATGCACCGGCCTTTTAAGAAAATTGAATTCCTAAAAGACAAGCTTGTCCCTTTTTTAACCTAAAAGGAACCCCTCGTTAGAGGTTCAGCTGGCCATATCTTCCACATTCCGGGGTATTGGATTTGCCTCAGAAGGGGGGGTGACATTTGATTTTTCGGCCGATTTTTCTTTCAGCATTTTTGCCTTACGAGCGCGTGCAAAACCGCCTTCGCGTCCGATGGCTGCCATATGTTCTCGATTTTGCGAGATGGAAAGTCCGCCTTTTCTACCAGCGCCTCGTGCTTCGTCTGGAGAAAATTCGTGCGCTTTGCCAGTTTCGTGGGCCATTTTACCGCCACGGCTCGCAATTTCGCGCTGACGTGCAGGATCCATTGCTGCAAAACCTCTTGGGGATTTTATACTTTCAATCATATTAGCTCCTTCTTATGTCTGCTATATAAAGCAAGCACAGTGCCAATTGATCAATGTTAAGAGCAGGAGTTAGGCAACCACTTGGGAAGAAATTGAAACAGAGTCTGAGAGTAAACTCGGAATCGCTTTGCGAACTTCAAGACACGTACCCGCAATCGTAAGGCCATCTAACGCGTCAATGACGTTATCGACTTCGTGACTTGAAGACATTTCTACAAAACATAAACCTTTAGGGCGAAGGGATCCACCCTCGAAAATAAGACGAACCGTTTTTACGGTACCGTAGGCAGAAAGGACATCGTAAATTGCAGCCTCCAGATCCTCTTCTTCGAGAGAAAATGGAAGTGCATTGATAAATAAACGACTCGTGGCCGTCCCCATGTTTTACTACCCCCAATGCAATTCTGCTGATTTCTTTTGAGAAACTCAAACTCAATTTTATAAATCTTTCAAAGATTGGCGCTGCAACGCAGTATCGGGTATCCTATTCCTGAGGATGGGGTGTTGAATGCAGATGACGCGAATGAAATTTTTTTTGCCACTGGTTTTTTTATTTTCAATTCTGAGCTATGCCGATTCAGAACCAGAAGTATGGGAAAAGATTTACGATGAAGATGGAATTATTGTGGCCCGCAAAGATGTGCCAGGACAAGACACTTTTGCTTTTAAAGCGACCGCCGAAATTGCGGCACCTTTGATGCGAGTAGCGAGCGTGCTGATTGATATTGAACGGCGCAACGAGTGGATGCCTAACTTAGCCAATGCGTATATCGTTGAAGTCCTCAACGACGCCGAGCGAGTGGAATACTTTCACGTCAAGACGCCCTTCATTTTAAAAGACCGTGATTTTGTCGTCGATGCTAAAGCGAGGTGGGATAAACCGACTCAGACGGCGACATTTAGTTTTAGCTCAATCGTACACCCTAAGGTTCCGCTCACTTCAAAAGTCCGTGGAGAACTCTACGAAAGTAAGTACATTTTAAAATCGCTGGGTGAGAAAACGGCGATTGAACTGAATGTGCATGTCGACCCCAAAGGAAGCGTCCCGAAATGGATCGTCAATCTTTTTCAAAAAGATTATCCGCGAAAAACGCTCGAAAGACTTAAAGTCCAATGTGTGAAACCCGATATTGTGATTTCGCCGCTCGTCACAAAAGTGATGGGGAATTAATCGACGAGTGAGTACGCGCGAGGTTCGACGAGATAACCCAACCTCTGCCAATACAGCACAATGTCTTTCGCGCCTTCGGGTCCCGATAGAAGTCCGCGATAACCGTCTCCCGCCACAAACGTCCGGCAATTGACATACCCTTCACCGCGTTTAAACGTATCGAAAAGGCTGTATCTTAAAACGCCTTGAACGGCCATCTGCACTCGGGCCTTTTGATAGGCGTAAAAACTTTGTTTCACTTCCACGCGGCCCGTATTTCCAATTCGTTTTCCTTCGCTGCTCGCGAGTGCAAGTGTGGCTTCAAGCGAAAGATTTTTAGCCAAAAAAATCGAACGGAGTTTTTCGATGACGGTTTGAGGGGCATGTCGGTCGGGCATTAAACTCATATCCACTTTTTCTACAATCTTTCCGGAAGAATCGATTTTTTCAAGCCGACAGAAGATATGAGAACCGATGAGTCCTCCACTCGCTTTTTCGCTTCCGTAAACCGTTGCGAAATAACGAGGCTCTCGATAACTCTCTGCGATTGAAAAAGAAGAAATCCCCAAAGACAAAATCAGTGACAACGACAACCAAATGAAACGCGCCATAGTGACCCCTTCGCACGGGATTGCTGACTGAACACGTTGAAGAAACCACCCGAACTTACAAACTACATAAGCACCTTTTTTGGAAACTCACAAAGTCTATTGCTTCAAAAGTGTGGCAATTTCGAATTCTTCTATGGAATCAGCGTATTGGGCCGCGGTTCGACCTTGGCGATTGAGCACATCTTTTCGCGCTCGTGCTTTGAGAAGAGCCGAGACCCAATCTTTTTCGCGGCAAGCGACTGCCAAAAAAAGCGGGGTCGGAACATGAAAACTCGGGGTTTCAATATCGGGGTCTGCCCGTTTTTTAAGAATCTCTTCTGCATTTTTAAAGTCGCATCGTTCAAGACTGATGTAGAGCGGAGTTCTCAGAAATCTGTCTCTCATATTGATGAAAGAATTATTTTGTAGTTCGGGCTTTTCTTCTAACCATTTTAAAAACGCTTGAGAGGGACCCTTTGGGAAAGAGAGAAAGAGCGCGTTTAAACTCGAGTGTTCAATCTCTTTTTCTTTTAAAAACGCAGCTGTCAGTTGCGAGAAGAGCGCTTCGCCGGCTTCGGTTCCCATCAAGTTTTCGAATGCTGAATGAAAAATCGGGATCAGTTTTGCTTCTCTTCCTTTAGCGATTTCAAAAAAATTACTTTTCTCATTTCCCAATAATTTTTCTCGTTCTTTTAAAAGGTTTTCAAAAATTCTTACTAGGTTTTTCGAGTATTCTTCTGCCACTTTAGGAAACTTTAGAAAAACTAGTTTCCCCAAACCGAGATAGGCTTTTAAATCCTCCAAGAAATGATCTTTTTGTAATGGGGAAAGACGCGGAAGAAGAGTGGCATTGGACTTTTTGAAATAAGTCTCAAAATCGGCTTGTGGTTTGTAGGGCATCTCGAAAAAAACGTTTCTCGCTTTATCAAACGCTCCGGGGTGAGCTCCGAGTTCGAAAAGCACTTCGACACTTTTCCGATAACGGTCATTTTTTACTTTTGGTTCGTCCCAATGAATGGGTTGTAGTTCCGAATGAGCTCCGTTTAACGACGCCAGGTGAAGTGCTGTCGCTCCCGGATTTAAAATGCATTTTTCTTTCGAGTAACGAACCGTCTGGATTCGTCCCATATCGCATCGCACTCCCAGATTCAGATCGCTTTTCAGAGACAAGTGACTGCCGATATATTGAAGCATTTCAGAATGGCCTAGAAGAGCTGCCATGTGAAGAAGGTTGAAAGCTCCATGTTCTGCGGGATAATAGCTCTCTAAAAAAAGATACGAACCCTGCGCTTTCATTTTCTCTTGTGATGTTTTTAAAAGCTCCACATCTCCGAGGATAACCGAGAGAAGAAACAGATCTTGAAACCGTTTTTTGTCGTTTAGGTCTTTCTTGAGGGTCACAAAAGATTTTTCTGCAGAAGCTCTCGCATCTTCTCGAATTTTTTCGCTGGAACTGTAGAGGCTTAAAATCGTGTAGTGAAAACCTCGTAACTTACTCTCTGAATCCTTCCAAAACCCATTCGGTCCCCGGTAAAGACTCCAGGAGCTTTCCTCCCAGATTAAAGGCTTGAGCAAGCCAAAATAAAGTTTCTCATTTCCTTGAATCAGTTCATCCGCGAAATGAGACGTTTGGCTAAAAAGATGAAAGAGAAGCCCTCTCATTTCTTCCGGTTTTTTCTGGCAGATCTTATAAAGACTCTCAAACTTTTGTTGGGAAGCATCGCTGTAGAGAATTTCTTCTAGTTCAGAACTCAATTTAGGCGGAATGGGAGCGGGCACCGGTGTGTAGTGGAGTTTTTTTAACGGTAGCTTTTCGGGCAAAAACTGCGCATGCGTATAGGCGGAAAGAAACGTGGACAGAATCAGATTGAAATACAGTGTCGTCACAGTTACTACTGAATTTGGTTAACAAAGTAGCGAGCTGATGTAAATCTATAACTTCTCTAGCATTTAAACGCACGCTTGTACCATCCGCGAGGCGATTTTTAACCACAAAGCAGCAAACGCGTTTTAGCACTTTCCCAATCCAACGGGAGCGAAATCATTATTTTGAAAACTGGTTCTTCGCCTCAAGCGCGACTCGAAGAAGTTCTTTTGCGCCAGCGAGATTTTCTGTTGCTTTGGCGAATTCGTTTTCAGATTCAATTAACATCGCTTTGGAATCCGCACCCTTAGAGTGAAGCTTTGCAATGACGTCACGATAGTAAACCGCAAAAGCCAGTTCGACTTCGCTCCGGCTCATTACGAATTGAGCTGCCTTGGCGCGAGAGGACCACATTTTAAAATAATCGCTCGTAAAAGCTTCGGGATCCACTTGTCCCCCTTGCGCAATTTTCACAAATTTTTCATCGATGTTCACTTCGAAACCCGCGGCTTCATAAAGCTCGCGAACTTCTTGGACGGTCCATTCTGCCGCCGCCGCCTGCATTTCACTTTGTCGATAGGTATGTTCAGAGACTCCGGGTGATTTGATAAACCAAAGGTTTTTATTCATTTGGTAAATCTCTCGTTTCGCCTTCAGTTCGCTCTCTGCAATTTTTATCCGGGAGAGAAGTGCCGATTGTTTCGATTTGTCGTTATATAAATCTTGGAACGCGGAAAGCTCATTCGCTGTCAAACCCTTATTTGCCGCAACGACGTACGAAGTAGAAACACCAATTGAAATGAGAATAAGAAAAAAAATAACCCTACTATTCATAAAAACCCCCGATATGCGAAAACGGTAGTAGAGTTCGCTAAAAACTTCAAACGATAAATCCTCGGGTAGACTGAATTTCCGCACCGCTAGGCATTAGAAAACAGTGGTCAGCAGGAAAAGACCCGCAGCACTTTACCGTGAATTCTCAGGGAGGCGATTCAAAGCTTTGAAGTACTCTTCAATCATCGGTCGGTACTTTGCTGGAAGATCTCGAGTAATCTCTTGGACCACTTTTGCGCGCTCGGCGGGAGGCATCTTGCCCCATTCGCCCGCAATCTTTTTTAGTTTAGCGTGGTCGACTTCGCCTTTACCATTCTCTTTTCCGAGTTGAGATTGGTCTTGCGGTTTTTTCGGCTTATTGGCTTGAGATTCGGCTTCTTGACCTTTCTCTTCAGCGCCTTTTTCCGCTCCTTTTTTGTCTTCTTTCGAGTCGCCTTCTTTACCCTTTGAAGCTTGATCGGATTTTTTCTGCTCTTCTTGATTGATCATCGAATCCAAAATATCGACAATCTTTTTTTGAATCTTCTGAGTTTTCTCTCCGGGTTGGACATTGTCGAGGCGTTGTGCGCTCAATCGCATCAAACGTTCGGCTTCAGCAAGATCTCTTTCCTTCCAGGTTGCCACGTACTCCTCGAGGTATTTTGTGAGGTGATAGTATCGGGTCAACTTAAACTCGCGAATCCGATCTTCAGAGAAAGTATCGAGATAAAGATTGAGAAGCTCGATTTCTTTAACTGCATTTTCTTTATCGAGCATTCCGGCGTAAGCGCTCAGTTTATAAAAATGATATTTTAAATAGAGTTCCCCGCGCTCCGGACTCTCGAATTTCAGTTTACTCAATTCCGTTTCTTCGGATTCGATCTTTTTAGCTTCTTCTAAAACTTCTTCATGCGCTTGGCGATTAGCGAATTCGTACATGCGTTTCAGAGTGAGATTTAAATTTTTTTCATCGGCGCGAATCGAAGTAACAAAAAATCCAAGAACCAAAAAGATAAACAACTTCATTTTTTCTCCTGATAATTCACAGCTATCGGGATTCAAGTTTAGAGGCAATCGTTATTTATGCTCTGCGTTCTAATGTTGTTATTATTTGTTACCAGAGAAATTTTTAAGCAACAGAGAGCGCGAGTTTCAAATCGTTTTTGAAATCTCGCTCATATTCTTGCTTTTTTTGATCGGGCGCACGTAGGAGAGCCGCGGGATGATACGTCAGTAAAATACGCGATTGTCCCGCCGAGGGAAGCCAAGTCCCGCGGTATCGCTCCACGGGCCACAGACGCCCCGAGACGGAGAGTGCGGCGGTACTTCCGAGACATAAAATAACTTTTGGAGAGATAAGCTCTAACTCTTTTTGTAACCAAGGCCGACAGGCAGCGACTTCGTCCGAGCCCGGACGTTTGTGCAGACGCATTTTTCCTCGGAGTTCGTACTTAAAATGCTTGAGAGCATTTGTGACATACAAGTCATTCCAATTCCCGCCGACTTCTTCCCAAGTTTTTCGAAGGAGTTGCCCTGCAGGACCAATAAAAGGTTCGCCTCTTTTTTCTTCTTCATCACCGGGTTGTTCTCCTACGAAAAGTAACGACGCTTTAGAGTTTCCTTTGCCTGGCGTCACTCGACAGTGCGCGTGTAACGAACAACCCTCGCACTGAGGAAGTGATTCTTGAATTTTTTCAATCGACTGACAAAATGTAGGAATGTACGGGCTTGCCGAGCGCTGAGATTTTTGAGCCATCGTGTGAATTTTATTTTGGCTTTGACGAATGAGATTTGGGATCAGTGAAGACTCGGGCATTGTTTGCCAATGCCATTGAGGCATTTCTTTTTTCATCGCCTGAACCATGAGACGCGCGGGATTATAAATTGAGGAATAATACGTTCGCCAATTTTCTTCCCAGTGATCTTCTATTTCGAGGCTTTGCCCCTCATACGCTTTTGAAAATTGAACTTTGCCGTTTTCAAAATGCGCACACTCATCGGCGGTGAGAATCATCCAATGCATTGTGGGAAAACGCCTGCAAAAGAGTCGGATAAAAAGATCGGTCGTGAGATGTTGGGGGCGATGCCACGCAATAAAAATTTCTTTTCCTTCTTCGGTCGTTTTCTTAAAACGGACAAACGCATGAGCTTTGTGAACATCTCGGCGAATGGCTTTGAGACGATTCGTCCATTCAATCGCGTCTCTATCGGCCGGGTCTTCTAAGAACCGACTTCCCTCTTTCGAGATTCTTTCGCAGACCCTATCTAAAAAACTCCATCTCGTTTCATCCCGATAGCAAGAAATCGCGTACGCATCGCCTTTGAGTTTTCTTGGCAAAACATCTTTAGGAATGACTTTCTCGGAAGAAAAACTTTCGAACAATAGATTACTTTGAAGGGCGGCTTCTTTATTCAACCAGTCATTAAAAGCCGTTCGTGTTTTGCTAATAGTACTCAATTCCATAGACCTTTCAGACTTCTCCTGTTTGCGCTGATAATCCAGTTTCGAACAGCGAGAGCTGAACCGGCTCTGGTTTCAATTGCGCTTCTAATCCAAAGGAATCGACATATTTTAAAAACGGGTTGTCTTCTCGAACTTGAATAAAGTACTTCGCTTTTTTCAAAGAAGCTCCCATTCGAGATAAATCTTGCATCGTGAGTTTTCGAAAGCGACGTGCTTTTAAAATCCGTTCGACCGTACGAACCCCTAAACCGGGAATCCGCAATAAATTTTCTCGCGGAGCGACGTTGATATCGACAGGAAAGAGCGCGCGGTTTTGGAGTGCCCAGCAAAGTTTCGGGTCACGGCTTAAATCGAGATTGGGATTAGTTTCAGTCGCTAACTCCTGCACTTGAAATCCATAGTATCTGACCAACCAGTCGGCCTGATAGAGCCGATGTTCTCTCATTAAAGGCGGACGCTCAGGCGGTAAGCTTAAATCTGCATGGGGAATGGGACTGTATGCCGTGTAGTACACTCGGCGCAGCCGGTAGGTATCGTACAAAGAAACTGCTTTTCCTAGAATATGCCTATCCGATGCTTCGGTCGCGCCCACAATCAGCTGCGTGCTTTGACCGGCAGGCGCAAAACTTTTTCGAAACTTTGAGGGGTTTTTAGATTGCGCTTCGGCTTTCGCTTCATCAATTCCCTCTTTTAAAATACTCATGGTGAGTTCAGTTTCGGCATGAGATTTCGCCGGCGCTAACTTCACTAAATCTTCCGAACGGGGAAGCTCAATATTTGCACTTACTCTATCCGCCCACAAACCTGCAGCTCGACAAAGCTCTTTCGAAGCACCCGCAACCGCTTTCAGATGAATGTACCCACCAAATAAGTGTTTTTCCCTTAAAGTACGAGCGACACTGACCATTCTCTCCATCGTGGCATCCGCAGATCCCATCACGCCTGACGAGAGAAAAAGTCCTTCAATATAATTTCTTTGATAAAACTGTAGCGTCAAATTCACGACTTCTTCGACGGTGAATTGCGCCCGCTTCACATCGCTCGAAACCCGATTCACGCAATAGGTGCAGTCGTAAAGACAATGATTCGTAAGAAGAATTTTCAGAAGAGAAATACAGCGCCCGTCCGGCGTATAGCTATGACAAATGCCCATGCCTTCCGTATTCCCCATCCCGCCCATATTCTTCCGCTTCGATCCACTACTCGCGCAAGAGGCATCGTACTTCGCCGCATCTGCCAAAATCGCCAATTTTTCCGCTATCTGCATCTTAATACCATACATTTGTATGGTATTAAGATCAAGTAGCACCTCGTTAAAGGAGTATTCCTGCAAGAGGTCGCTTGATCAAATTTTACGGATAATGAAAAGCCCGTCGCGAATGGGGACCAACGTTTTTTGCAGTTGGGTGTTTTCCGACACGAATTGGTTGAACTCTTTGATTGCTATCGCATCCAGGTCGGAGGGATTTTTCTCGAGTACCGTGCCGCTCCAGAGACAGTTATCGACAATGATGATGCCTTTCGGAGAAAGGAGCCCTAACGAAGCTTGAAGGTATTTTTTATAACTTGCTTTGTCGGCATCAATAAAGATCAAATCGAATGAAGGGGTGATCGTTTCCATCGACTGGATAGCGGGGCCGAGGACTGACTTAATCTTTTTACCGTGCTCGCTCTTCTGCCAAAACTCCTTGGCGATTTGCGTGTTTTGTTCGTTAATATCTAGAGTAATCAGTTCTCCATCCGAGGGCAGATGTTCAGCCATACAGAGAGCCGAATACCCAGTGTAAGTTCCGACTTCCAAAATACGTTTCGCGTCTACTACCTTGACCATGAGTCCTAAAAAACTTGCAACTAAATCTCCCGAAAGCATTTGAGGGTACTGAACATTCTTTTTCGTGTACTCGCCAAGCTCTTCGGAAAGTGTGGATGGACGCGAGCTGTGTTTTTCGCAATAAAGATTGATGTCTTCGTTTACAATTTTTGTCATTTTGATCGATGCCCCCTATTTCTAAAAAACTATCACAGTTTTGTCGTTGAGAAAATATAGAGGGCCGGAGCTTAGATGCCTCGGCCCTCTCTAATAAGATGATGGGCGTAGTTTTAGTTGGTGCAGGTTTTATCGAAAACGGTGCTCCAGATTCCGATGAGATT
Source organism: uncultured Bdellovibrionales bacterium (assembly GCA_937903155.1). GTDB lineage: Bacteria > Bdellovibrionota > FAC87 > UBA2466 > UBA2466 > CALCZU01. The sequence continues at coordinate 38,348 of CALCZU010000048.1, read as the reverse complement.
ATTTTCCCAAGCATGAAAGCGCACGCTCGCGACTTCGCCCTTTTCATTTAAATTAAAAGTAATTCGGGTCGCCGTGCCAACAGAGAAAATAGGAAAAAGCTGATCCACTGCTTTTTTACCTTCCTCGTCGAAACTCACTGTTTTTAGATCTTCGGATGAACGGTAAGTTTCTTTGGTAACTTTAGTTTTCTCCCCCACTGACATTGTAAACTGTTTAAAGACGTCTTTCACCGACACCGAAACAAAAAACTGTTTTTGGAATTGGGTAGGACCTACGACTTTCACCGTGCAATTTTTGAAATTAGGAGCTTTTTTATAGTAAGTCTCAAACGTTTCGAGCGGTGTGGCACTGAAACCAGTGCTTGCGAAAAAAACGAACCCAGTCATTAAACTAAATAAATATTCACGTTTCATGCAATCCCCTTTGTAATATGAATTTATTCTCTCTCAGCAGTTAGTGGATGTGATGAAAGAATGTCAACGCCTCTAAGGACAGACTGTTTACAGATTATGTCAACTCTTGAGTATTTTACATGAGGAGATAGAATACCTACATGAGCATTCAACTCAATCACACCATTGTCCACGCAAAAAACAAAGAAGCGTCTGCGAAATTTCTATCCGAAATTTTAGGATTGAAAAATCCAAGAGTTTTTTACCATTTTCTCGTTGTTGAAACCGATAACGGCGTCAGCTTAGATTTCTTAAGCACCGACGAAGAAATTCAAATTCAGCACTACGCTTTTTTAGTCAGTGAAGAGGAATTCGAAACGATTTTTGCACGGATCCAAGAAAGACACGTCAAATACTGGGCGGATCCCATGACGAGCCAAGAAGGAAAGATCAATCATAATGACGGAGGGCGTGGGCTCTACTTTAAGGACCCTTCAGGTCACGTCCTTGAAATTCTCACTCGACCTTACGGAAGCGGAAACTAATTCGTTTCGAAACTTGCCCTCTAGTCGCCCAAGATACCTTTGGGTTTAGTCAACTGCGACGGACCCACCTTGATGGCGCTGAATATGAAAGCGTTTTCCTTATCTTTCGAAAGCGCTGTAAAATCCAAGAATTTAGGATTTCCCTTGTCAAAAATATAAAAAACGTGAGGCGAAATAAAATGCGGGTAACAACTGAGTTGTTTGGGCCCTAAACTTTTTACAAAACTACAAAGAACTTTTCTGGTAGCTTCATTCCACTGCTCATCAGACTTTTCGGGAAGTTCAATCCGAACTTCGTACCACAGACCTATCGTCTGAAGGGAATTCACATTTTCATCGACCTTACTGTCATAACCTAAAAAGTTCCGTTCATCGATTGCAGGCACTTTCTCGAAATCCATTTTAGTTGTTGGAATCGTCGCTGACGGAGTCCATAAAAAATGGAGACTGTCCATCAGAGCAAAAGTTCTCTCTTTTTTCATCAGCGCGAAATCCAATGGTTTTTTTCCGGTATCATGAATAAAAAAGACGTTATGCCATCGGGTATGGGCATAGCATTTCACCTGAGGATATTTTTCAGCAATCAAACCGCAAACTGATTGGGTGATGTCACTCTTCCAGTTCGCAATCGTCTCGGGCTTCGCGCCCGTCACCGAGAACCAGACTTCGTGCCACAAACCTCCAGTCAGATCCCCTGCGATTTCTTCTACCTTTGGTTGCGAGACGATGGTTTCTTTCTCCGTTTTATTGAAGAGGTTAAAGAACTCGCCGTCTTTAAAAAGAGAATCTTTCTTCGCTTTTTCTTCTAGAACGAGGCGGTAACCAATATCCTCTAGAAGTTCGTCGCGATTTTTCACCATACATTTCGAAAGACCGGCGACATATCCAGCCTCATGTAAATAAAGTGCGATCGCATCCACGAGAGTCAAATCTAACTTTTTGCAGAGGTCGACGTTGAAAATAATTTGATCGGATTTTTCTAGATATTTGCCCGCGACTTCGACCTCTTTTTCGTCCTTATCCAGGATGGTGACTTTTTCTCCGGCGTTAGAGAACTTAGGTCTCTGCGAGAGAAGCTTGATCATTTTAATTTTTTGGTCGGAGTTAAGAAGTTCTTTGTCCGCTCGAGCGGCAATCTGCAGGGAAAGATGTCTTGCAATGAGAATTCGATTAATGACCGGATCGCCTCCGTGCCCTCCCTCGTTCCCATCCACGCAAAAAGCGAGGTGGGTGAAAAGAGTGAGAAGAATCCCAAAAATCATTCTATGAGTTTGCATGAAACTCTTATAAATGACCCATGACATTGCGCGCAATCTAAAAAGAGCTCGCGCCTCAGAGCTATGCCATCTCTAAAAAAAGAGGCGTTTTATTAGAAAAAATCGCCTTCACCCATGGGCATCGGCATAGGGCCGGGCATCGGCGGAACGGGATCCGGAATCGGTTGGGGCATCGGATTCGGCATTGGCTGCGGAATCGGATCCGGCATCGGTTGTGGCATTGGCTGCGGGATCGGATCCGGCATTGGTTGCGGCATCGGATTCGGCATCGGTTGTGGGATCGGATCCGGCATTGGTTGTGGCATTGGATTCGGCATCGGTTGCGGAATTGGATCCGGCATTGGTTGTGGCATCGGTTGCGGAATCGGATCTGGCATTGGTTGCGGCATTGGTTGCGGAATCGGATCTGGCATTGGTTGCGGCATTGGTTGCGGCATCGGTTGCGGAATCGGATCTGGCATTGGTTGCGGCATTGGTTGTGGAATCGGATCCGGCATTGGCTGTGGCATCGGATTCGGCATTGGTTGCGGAATTGGATCCGGCATTGGCTGTGGCATTGGCTGTGGCATCGGATTCGGCATCGGTTGCGGAATCGGATCCGGCATTGGTTGCGGCATCGGGTTCGGCATTGGCATGGGTTGCGGCATCGGCATCGGATTTGGCATCGGTGCCGGGTTAGAATTCACAACGCATTTTTTCTGAATCGGTTCCCAATGAGTTCCAGGAGCGCAACTTTGCGGAAGATTATTTTGGACACATTGCCCGCTACTCGGATCTAAATGATATCCCGGCTTACAATTCGGCGCATTGCTCACACACTGCTGAGTCGAGGGATCCCAGTGTGCATTAAAACCGCAAGATTTCGGTGGCAAAGAACACTGTTTGTTTTTTGGATTCCAGTACGATCCTTCGGAACATCCAAAGTGATTGGAGACGCAACTTTTGATCGTCGGATTCCAATAAGAACCGTTCGGACAGAAATTTTCTTTCCAAATGTATTCGCATTGGCCTTGTTTCCAATTCCAACGATAACCCGCAGGGCAGCTATTCTGATTTCGGATACATCGGTTGTAGTTCGAATCAAAATGCCATCCTGCTGGACACTGCGGACATCCCAAGGCAACGCATTCTCCGAGAAAATGATCGAAGTAAGTCTGAGGCGGACAAACAATCGTAGGTGGAGGAGGCGCATAGGCCACACACTGCTCCAGTGAAGGCTCGTAGTAAGTGCCCTGCCCGCAACTGACGGGAGCTAAGCAATACTGCAATGAGGAATCATAATAGTATCCCGGAGGACAGGTCACTTCAGAATGCTGAATCGGCGGCACCGGAGCGGGTGGTTCGGGAATTGGCTCCGGCGAGACGACGGGAACCGGTTCGGGCTCTGCCGTTTCTGCGACGACTAACATAAATTGCCGCGAATTTTCTTTGCCTTGAGAATCGGTCGAACGCAAAGCAGACAGATAGGTTCCGCTTTGAGTAGGCGTTCCGTTAAAAATCGCGTACTGAGAAGAAAATGAAATTTCAATTCCTGGGGGCAAGGTGCCGTCGACCATCTCAATATTTGCTGACGTGGAATCTAATTCCACATTTGTTTGGTAAGCACTGCCCACCACGGCGGAAGTTAAATATCTATCCGTGACAAAGTGAGGATAAGTAAGGGCGTCATTTTCTTGCGCGAAAAAACAGATTTCTTTGTAGGCTTCTTTTTCATTCGGCAATTTTGCATTTAAAGTACTACACCACATCCCTGAGAAATAAGGCGTTCCAAAAATGATAATTTCATTTCCAGTCGTTCCACTGAGTTGCAGGCCTTGTGGAAGCGAGTTGTCAATCAGTGACCATTCAATATTACCTTCCACTTTAGGATTGAGAGCGACCGCCACTTCAGAATATTTTCCATACTGAACCGTGAGCGATGTTTTATCAATAGCGACCTCAGGAAGAGACATTGTCGCAATTGCTGGAGGTTGGGTTGGCGCGGTTGGATTTGTTTTATCCCCTCCTCCGCATCCGGCAATCCAGGTGAAAATAAGAAGACGAGCGATCCAGCGTTTTGAATTGAATTTCATTTTAACCCCCACCTCATTATTTAACAGATGGAGATCAAAACGCCAAACAAATGGAGCGAAAAAATTTTTATGATCCTGTATCGTTTTGTAACAGGAAACCAATTCTTAAATCTGGCTACGGGTTCAAAATCAGTAGAATTTTTTCTTTCTCGACGCCGTGAAGTTTTAGGCCTTTGTCCGACACTTCAAAATGAACAGGCTTACTTTTGCCCCCAATTTTAAAAATTCCCGAATAATCTGTTCGATAAAAACCAATCGCGGCGAGAAAGGGAACTTTAAATACCGGAAAGAGATTTTGTTCCTCAGTCAATTGCACCATGACTGTCGGTTCTAATCGACGCGCTTCGGTTTTAATATTTGTGATTTCACCCAAGAAAGCGGGAACTCCTAAGGAGGTTCGTGTAAAGAGTTGGAAAGTATCTTTAGACACCGCTTGAGTCAGTACACAGACTCCACTCCCCTCAAGCCATTTCCAAGCATCATCTTTCAATCCACAATTTTGCCAGCGCTCTCCCCCAGTCCAAAACTCGGACGTAATTTTTTCTGGGATCAATACATATTTTTCGAAAAAATCTTTCGAAAGGAGAATATCTGCGAAATTGTGAGACATCAGACCTGCAATTCCTGACGTCGGAAAACTTGCGATATGTGGAATCCCAAACACGTGCCCCAGTTCGTGGACCAACATCCAAAACACAAGACCATCATATTTCCAAGGATTCTCAACGCCATTCACCACTCCCAAACCTCTTTTGCTCGCTTTATCGGAGGCAAGATAAATAAATCCTTTTCCACGCAAGTTCACTTTGTCGTAGGAAGAGCGAACTGCAAGTCCCACGGTTTTGTCAGGTTCCGGAAGATAAGTCTTCTCATCGGGTAAAATCGTTCCTAAACCAAATTTAAAATGCAGATCCGCATTTTCGCAATTGAGGACAAAATTCTGAGTCGCAATGAGCGGAGTGCTTTGAGACGGCAATTCTTCCTGCACTTTGAATTGAATTTTCCAGTAAGAGAATGCTTTTTCTACGATGCTCTGCAGTTTCACTTGAGTCACCGAAAAACCAGGTTCTACTTCCAAGCAATATTTAACTTCTTTGGTATTCTGCAGCCACCAAGGATTAATTCCATCTTTGATGAGATCCGCTCCCGAAGAAACTCCGCCTCCATCAAAGATACTGACATGAGCAAACAATTGGGCACTGAGACACAGGAGGAAAAAAATATTCTTGGTCATATTCGTCTTTCAAAAAGAGAGCGGTGGGATTTTCCCACCGCTCGATTTCTTACTGTCTTTCGCCGACGCAATTCATTTCAAACACAGGATAGTCTGTCGTCAAAAAAGTGCCCGCAACTTTAAGCTGATTTCCTGCAAGGGTGTACAGGAATTTTCCGGAGATGGTAGAAGTCGTCACTTTGGGTGCCGAGGGCGCTGTATTCGAGGTTATTTTCATCAGTCCCCCTAATTTGACTTGAAAAGAACTCTTTTGATCGACCCATTCATAGGAATAACCTACCGTCGAATGAACCTCAGCGAATTCGTTTGAAGGAATGAAATCAGTGCGACTCGCCATCCCTCCGAAATAAGCAGCATCGTCTCCAGATTTAATCGCAAGACAGTCCTTTTGTGAAATTCCCATCGTCAAATCAGAAGTGGCGTTCCCTTGACTCGATGTGGTCGTACATTTCATTTTCCATTGGCCCGAGAAATTTGCGCACTCCATGCGGGCGGCTGGGCCATCCTGCTGGTTTGAATAATGACCTCCACTTAAGAATTTCTTCGCGAAGTACTCGCCGATCGAATTGTTAGCATAGCCGCTCACGGGAAGCAGAAATGCGATCAAGGTGTAGAGTGTGAGTTTGGTTTTCATGATGTTCTCCTTTAGAGTTTTTATTTTTGAATGACTACAAACCTGAGGTTAACGAATGTTTTTGTTTGCCGACATAAATTTTGAAGATAATATTACACAAAAAATTATGCTTCCACTATAATTTCAAAATGCACAGTGTCGAAATCGAAAATTATAAATCGCTGATTCGCGGAAAAGTAAAAACGCTCAAGCGTAAGAACCGTGAAATGTCTTTGAAGAAACTCGCGGCACTGATTCCAATGCAGTACACGTTTCTTTCTAAAGTTTTAAATGACGAACAAACTCATCTCAGTCGAACGCACTTGTATTCGATTTCGACGATTCTACAGCTCACGCTTGAAGAGTCAGAGTATCTTTTCTTGCTACGAGACTACGACGCAACCACCCATCCCGAACTTAAAAAACATTTCGCGCGTAAACTTGAGAAACTGAAAAAAAATAAATTGATTCAAGATGCCCGCTTCGCGGAAGGCAACTCCACCCGTTTAACTTCAGAAGTGAATTATCTTTTTGAACCTCTCGCGGTTTTGACCCATGTTTACCTGATGATTGAAAGCTACCGGAAAGAGCCCCGAAAAATCGCCTTTGAATTGGGAATCCCGCTCGATCACTTGAAACAAATCATTTTAGAGCTCGCAAATCTCGAGATCGTTGAACTTGAAGAAGGCACCACGAAAGTCGAAAGGGTTCTTGAACACCGACTGCACTACCCCTACACCCACCCTCTCATGCAAAACCATCAAAAACTGATGCGAAACTATTGTTCAAATGAGATCCACAAACTTTCGCCTCAAAACAAAAAGTCTTTTCTCTTAAGCTTTGTGTCCGACAAAGAAACTTACGCCAAAATCCAAGACAAGTTTGATAAATTCATCGTCGAAGCCAACGCCCTCATCAAGGAGTCGCGCAATGAGGATGTCTATCAGCTCAACTTAGATCTCTTTATGTGGAAGAAGTAGCTTCGAAGGTTCCCAAGCGCTTCGAGCCAATTGTTAAATTTTTAAAGTATTCTGATTGTCTCAAGCGTTTTCTCTTTGCGAAAGAAGAGAGATCAGTATAATGGGGTGAGGATGTTCTCTGAGAATTTTTCAGAGATTGGCAATAACCCTGGAGATGACATAAATGGTTGATGGAGATCCTGGCGGACCTTTACAAGTTTTCTTCAGTGCGGAACGCATCCCGATGATTTTCTAATTTTTAGGAACTTATCCATTTGTCTTCCCGCTGACTTCAGCGGAAGCGGATAGTTCTCACTCCCCTCTTCCCTAAAAAACGGGTCTTAAAGTTCAATAGCTACGACGATCCTCGACTGCTGTGTGTTGAAAACGCATAAGGGGGAACCCCATGTCGGTGAAAGTAAATGAAAAGAAACGCTCGAGTTCCAAAGACTCGGCAAAGCAAGCCTCTAAAGCCTTTAAAAATGCCGACTTTTATCGGGATGTTTCTGGCAAAAAGAATGAACTCCTTTTCGCGCAACTGAGGACCACGGCCGACGGCCTGATTTCGGAAGAAGCCCTCTTTCGCTCACGAACTCTCGGCCGTAACGAAATCAACGAAGCGCCTAATACTTGGGAATCTCAACTCTTTAAGACCTTTCAGAATCCGTTCATTCTACTTCTCTCGGGCTTAGGAATTATTTCTTATCTAACCCACGACGTAAGAGCCGCGATTGTGATGGCGAGCATGGTCACGGTCAGCGTGTTTCTGACATTCATTCAAGAATATCGCTCGAGTCAGGCCGCTGAAAAGTTAAAACTTCTGGTGAGTACGAAAGCCACTGTTTCCCGAATCTCAGGTTTCTTAGAGGGCGGAGGACGGGGTGCCGTCAAGATGACAAGCAAAAGAGAGATTCCGGTTTCAGAACTGGTCCCAGGCGACCTGATTCATCTTTCTGCAGGGGACATGATTCCCGCGGATATTCGTCTTATCACGGCAAAAGATCTTTTTGTCAGCCAGGCCTCGCTGACCGGAGAAGCCCTTCCCATTGAAAAGTTTGCAGAAGGCGGAGTTTCCTCGAGAAACGTCTTGGAACTTCCAAATATCTGTTTCATGGGCAGCAACGTCATTAGTGGAAGCGCGTCGGCGCTCGTGATTAAAACCGGAATGCAAACCTATGTCGGTTCGATTGCGACCGCACTTTCGGGAGAGCCCGAAGTCACAAGCTTTGATGAAGGGATTAAAAAATTCACCTGGATGATGCTCCGGTTTATGGCGATTCTGGTTCCTCTGGTCTTTGTGAGCAATGGTTTTACAAAGGGCGACTGGTTTGAGTCTTTTCTCTTCGCAGTCGCTGTAGCAGTGGGGCTGACGCCTGAAATGCTTCCGATGATTGTGACCGTTAACCTTGCAAAAGGGGCGTTATCGATGTCCAAGCAAAAAGTCATCGTTAAAAAACTGAGTGCCATTCAGAATTTTGGAGCAATCGATGTTCTGTGCACGGACAAAACAGGCACGCTGACAGAAGACAACGTGGTGCTTGAAAAATATGTCGACGTGATGGGAAACGAAAATCCGAAAGTCCTTGAATATGCTTATCTAAATAGTTTTCACCAGACGGGCCTGAAAAATCTTCTCGACCGAGCGATTCTAAAACGAGTGGAATCGAATGGGGTCACTAAAACCGAACGACAGCATCTAAAAATTGATGAAATCCCATTCGATTTTTCAAGAAGGCGAATGTCGGTCGTCGTCTCAAAAGACTCCTCGCATCTTCTCATTTGCAAAGGCGCTCTTGAAGAAATGTTTGTCGCATCCGAACAAGTGGAACTGAATGGGACAAGGATTCCCCTCACTGAAGAGATTAAAAAACAATGTCTCTCGGTGGCCCAAAACTTAAATGATGATGGTCTTCGAGTCGTAGCGGTCGGCTACAAGGAAACTCTCTCAAGCTCTTCTTCCTACTCGGTCAAAGACGAGGCCAATCTTGTTTTATTGGGATTTGTCGCATTTTTAGATCCCCCAAAAGAAACGGCGATTCAGGCAATACAAGCGCTGAGACGCCATGGAGTCGATATCAAAATTTTGACGGGTGACAATGACAGAGTCACTCGCAAAGTCTGCTCGATTGTGGGTGTCCCGGCAGAAAAAATTGTCCTCGGACATGAAATGGAAATGATGTCGGAGAATGAGATTGAGAAAGCCGCCGAAGAAGTCAGCGTCTTTGCAAAGCTCAATCCCGTTCAAAAAGAGAAATTGGTAAGAGTTCTTCGCTCGCAAGGAAAAGTCGTCGGCTTTATGGGAGATGGAATTAACGATGCTCCCGCACTTAAAGCTGCTGACGTGGGGATCTCAGTCGATAATGCCGTGGATGTCGCGAAGGAATCTGCCGATATTATTTTACTCGAGAAAAATCTACTCGTACTTGAGCAGGGGATTATCGAAGGAAGAAGAATCTTCGGAAACATAATTAAATATATTAAAATGGGCGCGAGCTCCAACTTTGGAAACGTGTTCAGTGTCTTAGGTTCGAGCATTCTTCTGCCGTTTCTTCCGATGCTTCCTGTACAATTACTCACGCAGAACCTTCTCTACGACATCTCTCAAACGGCCATTCCCTTTGATAATATCGATCCCGAATACTTAGAGAAACCTCGACGATGGGAAATCGGAAATATCACTCGCTTTATGTTTTTCATGGGGCCTGTGAGTTCTCTCTTCGATTTTGCAACATTTGCCGTAATGTGGTTTGTGTTTAAAGCGAATCACGATGAGGTCCAAAGCCTTTTTCAGTCGGGTTGGTTTGTCGAAGGTCTCCTTTCGCAAACCCTCGTGGTCCATTTGATTCGAACCGAAAAAATTCCGTTTCTCCAGAGCCGAGCATCCGCGTCGTTAGTTTTTATGACCGTTGTGATTATGGCGCTAGGACTTTACGTTCCGTTTTCACCTCTGGGAAGCAGCATCGGTTTAACTCCATTACCGATGCGATATCTTCCCTGGCTTGTAGGAATTTTAGTGAGCTATTGCATTTGCATGTACGGCGCAAAACGTTGGTTCACAAAAAAGTATGGAATTCACTGACTCTTTGTGAATCTTTCCTATTTTTTTCACAATAAAAAAAGGCCGTGCATTGCTGCACGGCCTTTCGAATTGAGACAAGAATCGTTATTCAACGACAGTGAATGTAGGCACTGTAACGGAAGGAATCGTTCCGTTCACAGTCGAAGCACTCACAAGGTCAGGCGTCGTTAAAGCAGCATAAGTGGTGTTTACTTCTGCCAAAGGATGACCTGTAATCGAGAACGTAGCATTGGTCGTGCAATCAGGGCGTCTTGCGAATTGCCAGTTATTGGCGTTGACTCCCCATTTCCCCGTCGCTGTGCTGTATGTCATCGTCTGCTTTTGCACTTTTGTTGTATAGGTTCCGTTGGAGAGAGAGGTTAACCAGGCGCAGAACATTCCTTTTGCCCAAGCGTCGGTTGTATCTGCAGTGTCCGTGAGCGGACCTGCTAAGTTTCCGGTGCCGGTGTTAATCGAACGACCGTAACCGAAATATCCTGTCCCTGCAGCACCATTGTCGCGACCTGCAGTGGTGACCATTGTCACTCGTGAAGCTCCGTCATTGGATCCGGCTTGCCAAGCAGCCCAAACCGTTCCCGCGCCCGTAGAATCGTTAAATGTTCCGATGACCTTGATGAGATCTTCTTCAACGCCTGAAGCATCGAAGTTCACATCAAGAGTGGTTGTATTGAAAAATGTGTCACTGGTGGTCGCTCGATTCGCGCCATGTTTCAAGATGAAAGTGAAAGTGCCGTTGTCTTTACTGTAAACTACAGAAAGTCCACGTTTTGCTCCACTGCCCGAACCTGACGTGTGTGGGAGAATCGCTTGAATTCTTCCTTTATATTTGCTGTCACCATTTTCGGGAGAATGCCAAATTTTGATGGAACCTGCTTTTCCACCGGTCGTTTCAAAAGCGAAACTCGATTTGTAGACGGGAAAGCCGGTCGCAGTATCTGCAAGACGTTTCAACTTTGCTTCGCTCAAAGTGATTGAGGAAGTCGAAAGACTTGGCATCGACGCTTTAAAGTCTTTTTCTTCTCCGACCGCAGGAAGGGTCGCTCCTGCTGAATTCGCAGCACTTAACATCGTCGCTTGGAGTTTGAAAATTTTATTTACGAAAAACGGATGTCCTGCCATTAGGGCATTCATGTACGCTGCCATGCAAGCCGTCGTGTCAGTTCCAGACGCCGTTGCGTAAGCCACGCCTCCGTCACCTCCGAGAATGTTTACGGTCGAAGCTTGTCCCGTCACATTGTGTCCTTGGTTGAAACATTTGGCGCCGAAAGTTTTCGTATCAAACGTTCCGATTTTGGCAGCAACCGTCGCGGGCGAGGCCACCATATCCGAAGCCTGCTCGGCTTTCATTTCAGTGTAAGGTTTTACATCTGTAGGAGCAGTCGTATCGTCAGCCGCTTTTGCATCGACGCCGAGTAATCTTAAGAGGGTGCTTAATCCCGAAAATTGGATAAAAGCATAGGAAGTTTTATTAAATTTGTTCCAGATCGAGGCGGAGCCGCTCGAACCTGAAGCCGTCGGAGACGTAATCGCCGCTGTGGGAGCTGCGTTGCTGAGCGCATTCGTAGCTGTGCCCGCGGAGTCGCTTTTTCCGCAACTGATTAATGCCAGGGTAAAAACCCCAACCGTTACTACTGATGTGATTGATTTTTTCACTTTGTATTATCCTCCAAAAAGAAAGTTATGCTCTCTTTTCGGAGACTCTTTTAGAAACCTGAGAGGAAAATTGACTAATGTCTAGCGCGCAACGTTAGACGCGGAGACGAATTCTATTGGAACCCGCGAGGCCAGGCCTTTTGGAATCATGCGGATATTAAAACCTTCACACTGTTTTATAAGATGAGATTCTTCAGAGCGGCTCGTCACGATAATGGCATTTTTTTCAAGACCATTCTCCCGAATGAGCGACATTCCATTTTTATCAAAACCTGCAAACTCATAATCAAAGAGAAATAATGTTTCAGGTTGAAGAGATCGCTGATTAGAAATCCAATTTTTAAACTGAGCGGGAGTGGCTAAGTGCGTGACTTGAACTTTAGCACGATACGGTGAAAATCTTGCGTCCCAAACTCCATGGATGCTGGCATCGTCATCTAAGACCACCACATTCTGAGTAGGCGTCATCTCAATCTTTTCTACGAACCAACTCGGCATTCTTTTTAGCGGAAATTTTAAGCTGACGGTGGTTCCGATCTGAAGCGACGAATCGATTTGAAGAGAACCTCCCCACTCCTGCATTTTTACTCGCGCGTGGAATAATCCCAGACCCATTCCTTCTGGCTTCCCGACCGAGCATCCCTTCACTCCGAGATGTTTTAAAACCTCTAGAGGAATGCCCTTTCCATTGTCGTGAACGGCGATGACCAAAGAGTCTTCGTACTTGGTAATCAAAACTTCTATCTTACCGATTTCTTCAATCGCTTCGACGGAGTTATTGACTAGGTTTGAGAGGACTCGCTCAAGTTCGATGGGATCAACTTCAATGAAAGAACCATAATCGCACGAGGCGTAGTTACTGACGATGGTAATACCCGGCTTGGAACGATAATGAACTTGCTTCTCTCGCACGATACTCTCGACGAGGGCGGATACCAAAATGACTTTTGTCTCCGATACCCGTTCTCTCCCATCTTCTCGACTGGAACGAATCAACTGATTAGCGATATCGGAAATTCGCCCTATCGCATGTCGAATCAAACCTCGCGCTTCTTCTTTTAACGGCAAGAGGTCGCCTTCGATCGTTGAAAGCGCTGCCAGAGGAGAACGAATATCGTGGGCCACTTGAGCTGCGAGGTTTGATTTTTGCCGAATGGACTCGAGTTCAAGTAAGGACCGTGTTTTTTCCGTCGCGGCTTTAACCGCGAAGAGATGATTCACCGACAGTTTCACGGCAAAATCGATGGCCTCGATATTATGCGCGTTGATTGCCGGAAAAAGCATCGCATAGCTCAGCGTGGGAATTCCAGAAGACTCATTACCGATAGTTTGAATAATTAAAAAACCGTGGTTATCAATAAACTGTTTAAATCCATTAGCGTCACTGTTTTGGAAAGTACCCGGACATCGACTCTGGACATAAATGGGCAACTGAGCAAAGACGGAGGAGACATTCGGACCCACAACACTTAAAGAGGAACCAAATGTTTGCCCAATCCGTCGCACAGAGGCTGCGAAATCTTCGGAGTCTCTCGATCCCTCAGCCGAATCGAGTGACAGGATAGTCTCTCGAATCGAGCGTCCCACCTCAACGCGATTTTCTTCTCGAATTCTTTTTACCAAATACTGATTAATCTGAAGGGCGTCCCAGTAGAATGGGTTCACCGGCAGTCCCCCGAACCGTTCTTTTAATCGCAAAATGAGTTTTTTACGAAACTTGGGATGCAAGACGGAGCGCAAATAAAAAACTAATTTGGTACTCAAACTTTCTCGAATAAATCGAAAGGGGCTATTCATCTCGATGATCATTTTTAGTTTTTTTATTTCGTGTTGATAACTTAAGACGGGAGCATACCTTTTGAGAGACTCTTCGCACGTCTTTAAGTGATGGGATGCAAGCTCATAGTTTCCACGCACGACATAAAACAAGGTGGCCACTCGATTATAAATCACTTTATCTATCGTATTGCCCACTAAAGCCGCCGCTTTTTTCGACTTTTCGATAAAGAGCTCGCCTGCAGCGAAGTCGCCCTCGAGCGCAAGTAGCGTCGCCTTCGCGCCGAAAAGTTGAATATGACTTCGATTGCTATCGAATCCGCTGGTCACTTTAAAACACGCTTCCAAAGCAATGGATGTTTCTTCAGGCCCCTTCTCGCAGATATTCACTGTGAGACTTGTGGCTTTGCTGATGAGTTTTAAAAACGGTTCGGCATTGGGATGTGCTTTCTCGAAAAGATCGTATTCGCGTTCGCCTTCTTCGCCGAATGCGTTCATTTGGTAGACAACTCCGAGCCATAAATACAAATTCTTTTTTAGGTCGCTACAGGACTCGGGAGTATTTTCTATCAGTTTTGAAAAGGCTTTGATCGCCAGGGGCGACCCCATAAAGGCAAGACTGTAGAAGGTAAATGCCAAGGACAAATAAAAGGTTCGTTCGTCGGGCGCAGATTTACAGGTGGCGAGATTATAATTGAGAGCACCTCTTAGATTTTGCCAGTACGTTCCCCAAATAATGGAATAGCTGTCATCCCAAGATGTCTTAGGAGTGGGAATGCCTCTTAAAATAATCCGTTTCCATTTTAGAAGAAAAGCGGCACCAAAGAATAGGTAGAGCCCTGTTAAGAGGTAGCAGTAGATGAGCGCATAAAAGAAAGGCAGGGAGTATTTCCCGTAAATATTTTGGAGATCTTCGGCTAACCCAAGAGCTTTTTGGTACTCTGCCTGCGCGATGTACTTATAAATTTTTTCGGAATTGGAATTCATGGATTGAACATGAGACGAAGAGATTTTAGGGACTTTGACTGTCGATCTACTTCAAAAGTTCTATGAGTTTCGCCTGGAACTGCCAGACGGGGACTGCCGTATTTGCAAAGGTATCAGAGTACTCAGATTCATTCTCAACATCCGTTCTGGCCGAGCGATTGATTGCAATTAAAAACGGTTTCTTCTCTTTGTTCATCACTACGAGTGGACCCCCGGATGAGCCTTTTCTCGCAGCACAGTCATGATACCAATGGGTGTCTAACCGTTTTTTTACCGCACAGCGTCTATCTAACGTCGCAGTTTGCCCATTGTCGTAATCCGTTGAGTAGCCAGCCAGCGCGACGGTTGTAACATCAAGCGTGTCAAACGTGCCAATCCAACCGTAAATATCTCCGGCTGACTCATCTAATTCTAAAATTGCCCAATCTTTGCCAATATTCTCTTTGTAATCTTTAGTACCAAGGGCGGCGACCCGCGTGATTTTATATTTATTTTTGCACTTATTTTTAACCAAATTAGGATAAAAAAACTTAAGGTTAGGATCCGGATTGCCTTCTTCCGTCACAACACAATGGGCATTTGTGAGCACCAGCTTTGCAGAGACCAAAGTTCCCGTACAGCCATTCGACAATCTGCCGATAGAATTCCAAGGAGCGGTATCGTCAATAATCGGCACGCGCTTATCATCTCCAAAAACATTTACCATCATCAAGTCGTTTTGAAGCGGTGCTGGATTAAATACGCGAGAAAATTCTTCGACCGAGAATAGAGGCAATGCCGGTCTAGAAATTTCAAAATTTTTCTGAGTATTCGCGAACAGAGAAATTGAAAGGGTGGTTAGCAAAGTAACGAATTTCATTGACACGTTTTACCCTTTTTAACGTATTGCATCAACCTAATTCCCTACTCTGTTTTCTGAGAAGTGCCGCAAACTGTCCCTTTAATTTGGCAGGCTTCCTAGCTATACCTTTCGAAGAAAATCATCGGCAAACACAAGCGAAACGGAGAGGCAGAAAAAGTGAATCATATTCAGCAGGTTGGTATTTTTTGCGCATTAGAAGTTGAGGCAGAACCCATCATTTCGGGTTTAGGTCTGAAACCTGCTCCGTCCCCTGACCCAAGCATGCCTATGCAGTTTTTCACGGGGAAACGAAAAAAAATTGAAGTTTCGCTCGTCACCGCAGGCAAAGATGCCCGGCATATCGTAGACAATGTCGGGACGAATGCGGCAGTTTTAGGGACGTATCTCCTCCTACAAAGCTTTCGTCCACAACTCGTCCTCAATGTCGGGACAGCGGGAGGAATGCAAACATCGGGTTTGAACATCGCGGATGTTTGCATTGCCCAAGGGACTGCACGCTTTCATGATCGACTGACATCGATTGAAAAGTATCAAAAATACGCTCGCGGAGATTATCCCATTGCGGAGGCGAGTCATCTCGCTCGAATTCTCAATTTGAAATTAGGAGTCGTCTCGAGTGGAAACGGTTTTGATCAAGATCCGACAGGGATGGCTTACTTAATCAAAGAGGGAGCGAATTTAAAAGAGATGGAAGCCGCTGCCGTCGGTTGGGTGTGTTGGATGAAAGGAATTCCGTTTTTACCTGTCAAAGGCGTGACCGATTATATCGAATTTCCAGAACAAGCCGCCGAGAAATTTTTAAAAAGCCTTCGTGAAACCTGTAATGCTTTAGGTTCTGCAACCGTTCGAATTTTGGATTACTTGTCAGAAAATGAACTGAAATAGTGGAGCGGGTGACCGGGCTTGAACCGGCAACCTTCTCGTTGGCAACGAGATGCTCTAGCCAATTGAGCTACACCCGCAGGCTGATTTTCGAATTACCGACCATAGTGGCAATCTGAGGTCTTGGCAAGGGTTGCGTTTAGGCTTGACGCCTTATTTTCGCCTGGGCAGTATTTCACCCTTATTCAACTATTCGGAGGATCTTTAAATGAAAAAAATTGCTCTTGGTTTATCTGCCCTCTCACTTATCTTTTCAGTGAGCTGTGCCATTGTCCCTTACGCTCGCGAAGTGAAAAAGAAACCCAGCACCGGTGGAACGATTGCACTTCGCACTCACCACTCGGCTGAAGATCGCGCTCAAGCCGATTTATTAATGAGAACGAACTGCAGTGGCGGAGACGTTAAAGTCGTCGAAGAAGGCGAAGTCGTCGTCGGTCAAGTGACTCAGTCCAACGCCAATAAAAACTATAACAGCACTCAGACTTCGGACTGGGGTGGTGTGACTTTCGGAAGTTACAATCCAGGCGAAAGCACTAGCACTACAGCTCAAACGAGTGCCTTAAAAGAGTGGCAAATTGAATACAACTGCATTGCGAAAACAGCCGTTCCTGCCACCGAAAAAGTCGCTAAAAAATCGAAAATTAAGAAGGCAAACTAAGTCTTTTTAGAATTTTACGAATCCCCCAGAAACGTACAAGGTCTGGGGGATTCGCATTTCACAATCTTCACAATTTTAATTTCACATTCATATTTAAGCAGATACAGAAAACCCGAACGCTGACCAAAGCTTTGCCAATCGGTTGGTGTTGAGACACCTCATCGGGGTGATAACTCGCTGAATTCAGGGTGTTTTACGACGGTTGGAAAAAGAGACCTTTTGGATTCATCAAAAAGTCGAGCTAAGTCCTTGAGATGTGGCTCGATCTGATTTCGGCTCGGGCTTTGCACTTTCTAATCTTCTAAAGAGAGCCCATTTTTTGAGCATATGAATTTAAGCAATGTAAAATTTTTCGTTCTGTTTCAGATTTTTGTAGGGATATTTTTCCTGCAATCTCTGACCGTAAAAGCGGCTTCCTCGCATGGGAAAGAAGAATTGACTCTGGATTCCCCTGACGACACCATCAAGGTCAGCGATGAAAAGAAATCTTCTAACTCTCCTACTCTAAATTTTAATGAACCGAAGGAACTCATCACGAAAAATTTAGAACGGGTCACTGCAGTCGAAGAAAAAACGAAAGAACTTGAAAAGCTCACTCAAGAAATTGAAAAAGGTTCATCCGATTCAAAATCCTTGGAAGAACTTAAGAAAAAAGCTTCTGAAATCGTTCAAAGTCTAAAGGACTTAAAGAAAGACCTCACTGAAGACGAAACATTTAATGGAATGTGGGGAGGGGAACTTTCATCCTCTGGCGAACAAGTCGCGATTAAATTGAGAGACGCGGAAGAAAAACTGAAAAAATTCCGCAAGGATTTTGCTAAAAAACAAAACGAACTTGATCAAAGTACCAAAAACACCGCAAAAGCCTACAAAGGTGGTGAAGATAATACGATGGACGAGTACGCCCAAGCTGAAGCGGCTTCAGTTCATGAAAGCATGAATAAGTTACTTGAAAGAACAAAAAAGCAGAATGGAAAGGCCGAACGAAAGGAATTGGCCCTGGAACTTGAAAGACTTTCGGCAAAAATTGACGAACTAAAAAAATCTCATAATGATTCTGACCCTTCCTCCGAATTAAGCAAAAAAATAGAGGCAGCTGAAAAAGCAGCCAAATTGATTTCGAAGAACCTCGACTCAATTTACCAGGCGGATCCAGGTGACGGAACACATCAGTTCAAACCAGACCCGGTCGTAACAAACGATCCTAAAGACGCCTTACAAAACCTCGTGCAAGACATTGGAAACTTCTTCAGTGAAACTGCGGATAGCCTTGCAGCGAGAATTCCCAAATTCGAAACGGCCGCGCCGCAAACTCCAGCGCCGATGCAGAAATCTCTCCCGAACTCGCACGACGGAAGAGACGAGGAGATTTATGAAAATCCGCATCTTGCTGAGCCACAAACTTCAACGCCTCAGAGTTCGAAATCTGCCAGCACTCCCGTTCAGAATAACTCAGGCAATGAAAATCAGGACCGAGGGATTGAGAGTTCAACTCCTCACACGAGAGATATCGAATCCCCTGACAGTTCTGAATCACAGATGGCAAGCAGCGAGCCCAAAGAGGTTCCCGAACAAAGACGAAATTTTGCGCCGGATACAGAATTAGTAGCACACGATCCGAAGGGCCGTACGAAGAGTGCCACGACATCGACCGCTCAACCCGAAATTTCCAATAAAGCAAATACGATCGCCCAGAGTTCAACGATTGAATCCAAACCGACGGCCAACCCGATTCGCAGTCCTGAAGTAAAACCGCTTGAAAAAACTTACACGCAAACTTTTAATAATTACTCGACCACAAACAATACTGTGGCAGCAACGCCATCCAACCCAACACAAAATTTTGCAGCACCCACCCCGCTTCCAGAGAGTGGCAATGGACCCCAAACAATGGGACCCGCTTACGGCAATAACAATTCCACGGGCGGAGTCAGTGTTCGCCAAGACCAGTTCGGAAATGTCGAACGAAGAAATATTGCACCCATTTTTGCAGACACCAAAACTCCAGACAACTACTGGCCTGCTTATTCACAATCTAAACCCGAGAAGTCGATGACCGCCTACAATTCACAAAACGCTTCGGGTTTCGGGAGTGAAATCGGACAAGGCAGCTCTGAGGCAAACGTCATTAAAAAAATCGATGACATTATCTCTGCCGATAAGAACCAACAGTTAGAGTCTCTCGGCTTAACAGCTCTCGACGTGAGACAACCTGACGATGTCAAATCAAGCGAAACTTTGGACTCAAAAATCGTGTCGGCAGTTGCAGCTACTGGCGAAAAAGATTCGATGCCTTCCGCAAAAGGAAGTTTTAGCGACTTAGGAAAACTGACCGAAGAACTCGGCGGAAAGTCGGCGATATCTACACCCTTCTCATCCGAAGAACTTTCCGACCTGACTCTCAGAGGAGTCGCCTCTACGAATGCTAAAGCAAAAAAAGAATCGCTTCTTCCCAAAAAAGCTCCTAAAAAGTCCGTGCTTCGAAAGCCAACGACTTTGACTAGTAGCTTAAAATTCTAATTCAAAATTACTTCAATGGAATTGGCGTATAAGGCTCTTGAGTCGCAGGTTCGCTACACCGTGGATCATTCGCAGGGCTCGCTCCACCCCCGCAAGGATCAATGCACGAAGTACAAATCGTCTGGCAAACTCGGTCGATCAAATAACCTTGGCGGTAAACCTGATAGCAACACCTATCGATATTGCTATTGTACTGCATCGCCGAGCAAGTCGCTCTGACCGAGACCGATCCGAAGAATGAACCCAACACCATGAGAAAGAATAAGTTTTTATTTTTCATAAAAAAAAGTTATCAGGTCTGAAAGTACCGTCAATGGGAGTTCAAGATAAACCGTGGTAGTCATTAAATAACTGCCGAATTATTTTTGACTTTTGTCAAAATGTGATTTGTACTGACATCTCCTTGCCTACGATCCTTTTATTGACTACGCTCGAAATGACCCCTATACCAACCCTCAAACGTTAACCCGACTGCCTCGTTCGCCTTTAAGGAGACCTAATGAATAGTAAGCTTCCTACCATCGTAAAAGAATTTGAAACGCAAATTCTGCAGGAATGGACAAAAAATCAACTCTCACAGATGGGGTCGACAGATAAGATCAGCGAATCGGAGTTGAAAAGCGAGAGTCAGCAGTTTTTAAATCTCTTTCAAATTTCCCTTCAAAGCGGGAACACCTCGGTCCGGCAGTCTAAAGAATGGGCGCCCATCCGAGATTACCTTTCCAACCTTTCCCGAACAAGAGCTAGCCAAGGTTTTTCTCCTACTGAGACCGCGACTTTTATCTTCTCGCTTAAAAAACCGTTGGTCGCTCGGCTTCGTACAGAGTTCGAGAAAAGTCCGGCAGTCCTTTTAGAAGAAGTCACGGCCTCAAACGAACTCGTCGATGCGTTGGGGCTTTACACAACGGAAGCTTACCAAAAAGGCCGTGAAGAATTGATTGGTCGACAACAGGAAGAAATGCTCGAACTCTCCACACCTGTCGTAAAACTTTGGGACGGAATTCTCGCACTTCCCATGATCGGTACTTTGGATAGCAGTCGAACTCAAATCGTCATGGAATCCCTCCTGCAAAAAATTGTGGAAACCGAATCCGAAATTGCGATTATTGACATCACGGGAGTTCCGACCGTCGATACACTCGTAGCACAGCATCTTTTAAAAACCGTCGCCGCAGCTCGATTGATGGGAGCAGACTGTATTATCAGTGGTATTCGCCCTCAGATCGCGCAAACAATTGTTCACCTTGCCATCGATCTGGGAAGCATTATCACCAAGTCGAGTCTTGCAGACGCCTTTGCCGTTGCTTTAGACAAACGAGGATTGCAAGTTTCTTCTCAACGTCAAAAAACAGCATTGCGGGGAGAAGTTTCGGCCCAACCTCCTCTCAATCATTAAAAGAGGATTTTTCGAATGGAACGTATCCCTATTTTACAGATGGGCGAGTTTTTGATGGTCACGATTCAGGTCGATATGCATGATAAACTTGCAATGTCTCTGCAAGACGACCTCACCGAGAGAATTTCACGAAAAAATGCCAAAGGAGTTTTAATCGACATTTCCTCGCTCGAAATGGTCGATTCTTTTATCGGACGGATGCTTTCGAATATCGCGGCGATGTCGAGTGTTCTTGATGCTCGCACCGTTGTCGTCGGCATGCAACCGGCGGTCGCCATTACGCTGGTCGAGTTGGGTCTGAGCTTAAAAGGAGTTCGCACCGCTCTAAACATCGAAAGAGGAATGGCCCTCCTTCAATCTATTCGGTCCAGTCAGCAACAGGTCGAGGATTCCCCCATTGAACAGCCCTACGCCTGAAATCGTACCCATTCGCTCCGAGAGCGATGTCGTTATCGTTCGCCAAAATGTGCGAAAATGGTCGATTTCCGTCGGTTTCTCCCTCGTGGACCAAACCAAAATTGTTACGGCCGCGAGTGAGCTCGCTCGCAATACGCTCATTCACGGAGGCGGCGGAGAATTGAAGTCGTTTCTTTTACAAGAAGGAAACAGGAAAGGGCTTTGTCTGATTTTTGACGATCAAGGACCCGGTATTCCGGATATCGAAAAAGCCTTACAAGATGGCTACACGACTAAAGGCGGAATGGGATTAGGCCTTGGCGGATCCAAGCGTCTCTCAAATGAATTTGAAATCAAAACCGAAGTGGGTAAAGGCACTTCAATTAAGATCATTCGCTGGAAGGCTTAAGCTTCGAGAGGGATTGAGCCGCAGTGAAAGTTTTTAAGTATATTTTTACCAACAGTGCCTATGGACATTCAGAGACAAAATCAATCGGTCCAAGTCGTGGACAAAAGTAGTTCCGGAGCCGTTCGTCGCGCCATCGAGACTTTCGCTAAAAAACTTGAGTTCGACGACACGCAACGCGGTCGAATTGCCCTCGCTGTCACCGAAGGCGCCAATAATATCGCCCTTCACGGAAACGGGGGGTATGTTCTATTCAAACAGCTCGATGCTGATTTTGGAAATGGAATCGAAGTCCTATTTGTCGATAAAGGTCCTGGGATGCATAATATCAGTGAATGTTTCCAAGACGGTTTCTCGACCGGGGGCACGATGGGACAAGGTTTAGGTGCAATTCGACGGAATGTAGATTCTTACGAAATTTTTTCCTCGCGCGACAGGGGCACGGTTCTCCTCGCACGAATCGGCAAAACTCAGTTACCGACTCAACGACAATTTTCTTACGGCGCGGTCTCGATCGCAGTTGAGAAAGAATTTGTGTGTGGCGATTCCTGGGCGGTCCGCGAAAGCGGAGATAAAGTTTTTGCACTCGTCGTTGATGGCCTCGGGCACGGTCCCGGCGCCGCCGAAGCGGCCCAGGCCGCGGTAGACTGTTTTATGTCCGTCGCTCTGACTCACGTCACTGAGGTGTTAGAGCGAATTCACCTCGCGCTCAGAAAAACACGCGGGGCCGCCGCATCGGTCATCGAACTCGATCGAAAGACAAATGAGTTAAATTATGCGGGAATTGGGAATATCTCGGCCGTCATCCTCGATCCAGAGATGAACACGCGAAGCCTCGTCTCTCTCAGCGGTATTGCTGGCGTTGAAGCCAGAAAAATCCAAGCTTTCAATTCTAAATGGTGTAAGGACTCTACCATTGTGATGCACTCGGATGGTTTGATGAGTCGATGGGATTTAACGGCCTACCCAGGCCTGATAAGGAAAGATCCCACGATCATTGCCGCTGTGCTTGCACGTGATTTTTCTAGAGGGAAGGATGATGTGACGGTCCTTGTGCTTTCGACAAGAAGGGCAACGGCTTCATGAAGCATGCACTCGTCACCCTTGCAATCCAGTTCGAAGAAGACGTCGTTCTTTGTCGTCAACGTGTGCGTGAAATCGCAACCATTCTCGGTTTTGACAAACAAGGACAAACACGGCTTTCGACGGCCGTTTCTGAAATCGCGAGAAACGCTTTTCGCTACGCGAAGGGTGGCAAAGCGCAGTTTTATTTAGAAACCGAACCGATTCCCCGTCTCGTCATTGTCGTTTCGGATAAGGGCAAAGGAATTTCTAATATTTCGGAGATTCTCGAAGGAAATTACCGGTCCTCTACGGGAATGGGGCTCGGGATTTTAGGAAGTAAGCGTTTAATGGACGAGTTCCATATTGAAACGGAAGCAGGAAGCGGAACGATCATTACGCTGAAGAAAAATTTGAATCTTGCGTCTAATCAAATCGACTCGGCATTTCTCGCTAAATTATCCCAGACTTTGCTTCAAACAAAACCTCTAACGGCTTTCGATGAAGTCAGACAACAGAATCAAGAGTTGTTAAATGCCCTTACCGTAGTGCAAACGCAAAGCGCTCTTCTTGAAAAACAAAAATCTGACTTGCAGCTCTTAAACGACGAACTCGAAGAAACAAATCGGGGAGTCGTCGCACTTTATGCAGAACTCGATGAAAAAGCGCAGTCCTTACAAAAAGCAAATGCTTTAAAAACGCGTTTTCTCTCAAATATGAATCATGAGTTAAGAACTCCGCTGAACTCCATTCTCTCGCTTTCGAAAATGCTGATTAAGAAAACCGACGGGGATTTGAATCCGGAGCAAGAAAAGCAAGTCAATTACATTAGGCGTTCGACGGAAACTCTCACCGAGCTCGTAAATGATTTACTAGACTTAGCAAAGATCGAAGCGGGTAAAACTCCACTCCGTCTTGAAGAATTCGAGATTCAAGAGACACTCCTTGCGATTCGCGGGATGTTTCGTCCTTTGTTGGAAAACTCTCCCCAAGTGGAACTTGTTTTTGAAAGTTCTCTCGAAATTCCAGGGCTTTATTCGGACCAGGGAAAAATTGCGCAAATTATTCGCAATTTGATTTCCAATGCCCTCAAATTTACGGAAAAAGGCAGTGTCCGAGTCAAAACTTCAAAACTAGATGAAAAATATTTACTCATCCAAGTGATCGACACCGGAATCGGAATCGCTAAAGAAAATATTTCACGGATTTTTGAAGAGTTCACCCAGGTCGATAGCTCGATTCAACGTAAAGTGAAGGGGACGGGCCTAGGACTGCCTCTTTCTAAGAGCCTCGCAGAACTTTTAGGCGGAAGAATTTTCCTAGAAAGTGAACCTGACAAAGGAAGTTGTTTCTCAATTGTGATCCCGTTTGTCTTTTCTTCGGACGACGAACACACTCCCATCAGTAAAAAACAAGAGGAAACAAAAACAATTGAGTCCGCTATCCAGCTCGTTCAAAAAGAATCGATTCAAGAAAAGGTGATTACGGCGAAAGAGCGATTAAATTCTCCCAAAATTCTCGTGATTGAAGATAATGAAATTGGTCGATACCTTCTTAATGACCTCCTCTTAAACGAAGGATTTGGCACGATTGAATGTGAAAATGGGGCGACTGGCTATGAACTCGCCACGAAAGTCATTCCCTCGGCCATCTTTTTAGACCTTCAGCTTCCCGATTTGAGCGGAGAAGTTGTTTTGGATAAGCTAAAGGCGGATTCGCGCACGAAACACATCCCTGTGATAATCCACACAGGCAAGCTCTTAAGTGATGAAGAACTTAAAGCATTGGCCGAGAAATCAGCCGCGGTTGTCACCAAAGGCATTCCTGTTCGAGATTCTGCGGCCGAGCGCATTCGTCAGGCACTTAAGAAAATTGGAATCCAAGGAGCTCATGCTGCCGAAGCAAAAGAGGAGATTCACTTATGAAGGATACCTTAAAAAGACTGGAACAAATCGGAAATGAACGCCCTCTAATCCTTGTCGTCGACGACAACGAAATTAAGCGTTACTCCATCTGCCAGCCTCTGAAGCGTTTCGGTTACGAAATCATCGAGGCGTCCACAGGCAAAGAGGCGCTCGCGATGGCTCACAGTCTTCCCGTATTGATCGTCCTCGATGTGAATCTTCCGGATATTTCTGGGTTTGAGGTGTGCAAACTTTTGCGTCGCGATCCGCTCACCGCATCGATTCCGATTTTACATATTTCTGCGACTTACGTTGAAGGCGATTACATTGCAGAAGGGCTTGAAGGGGGAGCAGACGGTTATCTGACTCAACCATTGGATGATGTCGAACTCGTTGCGACTGTACGCGCGCTCTTAAGATGTCGTGCGGCTGAGCAACGCTATCGAATTCTTTCGGAAGCATTGCAACTCATGAACAATAACTTGAGCCGAGAATTGGAAGAACGAAGACGTCTAGAGACACTTTTAAAAGGTTCTTACGCCGAACTGGATAAATTTACGTCGATTGCATCACACGACATGAAGGAGCCGTTACGTACGATGCGCCTTCACTTACAAATACTCCAAAGCCTTGTGGGCGAAAATTTAAATGCGGAGGGAAAAAACCATTTAATCTATACGATCGACGCGTCGGAAAAGCTCGTTCGGCTAATCGACTCCCTTCTAGAATATTCCAAGGTCAGCAATAAACCTCTTGCAACCGAAACTGTAAATTTAACGACGCTTTTAGAAAAAGAAGTTTTACCAAGTCTTGCTTCCGCCATCAAAGACTCCTGTGCGAAAGTCGAAGTGGGAGAGCTACCTACTCTTCTGGGAGATGAATTGCAACTGAGCAGGTTATTTCAAAACTTGATCAGCAATTCGATTAAATACCGCTCCCCCGCCCGAAGCCCCCACGTCAAAATCCAAGCGCAGAAGCTAGATAAAAACTGGCAAATCACCGTGATGGATAATGGAATGGGATTTGACACGAAGTACGCGAAAAAGATTTTCGATGTTTTCCAACGACTGCACTCAAAAGAAATTGCGGGCTCGGGGATCGGCCTCGCCGTTTGTCGACGAGTCGTCGAACGGCACGGAGGCGAAATTCACGCGCATTCCGTTCCTGACTTCGGAAGCGAGTTTACATTTACGCTCCCCGACAGTCATTAGATCGAAATTTTATCTCTTTATCAAGAATGGCTTGAACCTACAGTTACGGGACGATCGTTATCGGAGTGTCACTTTCGGGAGTTTGAGCGTTGCCATTTCCGGCAAAATCCCGAACCGCGTCTGCATTGAGATGAACGGTGACCGTTCCCGAACCCGTGCAGCCGGATAAATAAATATAGGCTTCACTTGCCGATCCAAATGCCGTCACAGAGCACGTCGCATTTCCACTCGCCGTAGTTACGGTGACTCCTGAACTCTGCAGAAGATACGATTGAGAAATGTCCTCCGAAAACACGATATTGATTTCGACTTCGTCGCTTCCGCTAGCTGTCGTTTGACTCGGCTCATTGAAGGTAATGGTCGGTTTTACATCCTCTAAAGTAAATGTCGAGGAGTCATTCGATGCGGGGGATGTATTGCCAAAAACATCCTGAGCCACTCCCGCGGCAATCGAAGTTTTAAAGGTTCCCGCTCCCGTACAACCAGACAATGTAAAAACGATTGCCCCGCCCGTTACGCTAGTTATCGTTTTAGTACAAGCCGGATTGCCCGTCAGTGTCGTAAATGTAATGTCACCTGTAGAAACTGCGGCGGTACTCCCTTCCGCAACCGCGAATACCACGGTGAGGGTTCCTGAAGTATTGACAGCAGTGCTCGAGGATTCCAAAAATACAACTGACGGAGCCGGATTCGCACTCGAATTGAGCATTCCAGAATAGTAAAGACCGCCGGTATTGGTCGCGGCCGCTGCGGCAGTTCCGCCAAAGATGAGTAATTTTGATCCCGTCCAAATCGAAGCTCCGAATTCTCTACCCACAGGAGCTAAAACAGTCGTCATCGCATACCAAAGATTGTCGACCGGATCATATTGAGCCCCAGTATTGACTCGACTCGAGCCCATCCCGCCCCAAATCACCATACGCGATCCCGTCCAAACAGAACTCGCGCGCCAGCGTTTCGACGGAGTTCCTACGGAAGAAGTAGCGGTCCAACTATTATTGCTTGGGTCGAATACTGCACCTGTGTTTGAAGGATTGTTGCCACTATCAGCGCCACCCCACTGAATTAATTTCGTTCCGGTCCAGACGCTGGAGGGCCAAGCCCGCAAGCTAGGCGCTCCATTTGTCGTGATCGCCGTCCAACTGTTTCCAGCCAAATCGTAAAGTCCACCCGTGTTGACCGTACCGTCGGATCCCGAGATGATCATCTTGCTTCCCGTCCATGCAGAATAATGCTGCGATCGAGCAGAGGGTGCAGAGCTCGTCGACATCGATGTCCAACTATTACCGCCCGGATCATAAATTCCCCCGCTATTGTAGCTTGTCCCCGATTGAACTCCACCCCAGACAAGCATTTTCGAGCCGGTCCAAACCGCCGTCGGATACATTCTAGGAGAAGGAGCTCCTAATGTCGCCATCTGGGACCAAGAGTTCCCAACAGGATCGTACTGGCCTCCCGTATTTAAACCGGAGTTACTCGCGGTCCCACCCCAAACAAGCATTTTCGTCCCCGTCCAAATCCCTGGAGAAAAATTACGCGCCGAAGGAGCCGAGGCCGTTGCCATCACCGACCAACTATTTGCGACCGGATCGTAAAGTCCGCCCGTGTTGACTGCAGTCACAGAGACCAACCCTCCCCAAGCAATTGCTTTTGAGCCGGTCCAAACAAGCGTTAATGCGGTACGCGCGGCAGGGGCACCTGTCGTTGTGAGGGATGTCCATTGCGAACTCTCTAGAGTAATTGAGCCATCGGTCGTGCTTGTTTTATTCACCGTCATCCCACTGTAGAGACGTTGATCGTGCACTCTACCGCCTGTATAAAGTGATGCGGTACTTCCTCCGAGATACAGTCCAAAATTTAAGACGTCGTCCGCAGGTCCCACGGCTTCCATTTTCATTCCGGTCGAATTAAAACTTGTGTCGAGGACACCCGAACTATTCATCTTAGAAACAAATTGGTCGTAGTTTGTTCCGTTGTACGCAGTTCCGACGGATAAAATATCACTCCCCGAGGGAGGTGCGGTAACCGAGTTTAAGATGCAATCTCGTCCCGAATTCTGATAAAAAATCGTGACGCCTTTATTGTTACTTCCACCAGAAACCACCCCGAACGAGGTACTGAGTACGCCAGTCGCTTTGACAACAGAAAGCACCATGCAACGCCAAGGAGGAGTGGAAGAGTTTACTTTGTTAGATCCGACAATAATAATATTCGAACCGATGACCGTCAGCGCAGAAGGAACCGACTCCGTTCCCGCTCCCGAAGCCGAAAGGTCCAGTGCCGTTCCCCAAGGAGAACTTGAAGCCACCAAACTATCACTGTAGCGATGCAGATAGACGTGATGGGTTGCACTCGTATCCGTACTCGCCATGTAAAAATACCCCGCACTCGAGTTGTATTCGACAGAAACGGCGCTTCCGGTGATTCCGCTCTCGGTTACGGTCGACCCGTACTGCGATCCCGTCTGCTGATCAAAACTAGCGATGAAGGGATGCTGACTTCCGACCGCGCCCACTCCTCCCACAATCGTCACGACCCCGTTATGGCCCGCTCCGCTATTTGCATTTGCATTATAAGTGATTCCCCGAACAAACGCGTGTCCATTTCCAGAAGAGCCGCCAATTCCGGTGGTCACAATCCCGCTGCTTCCGAAGCTCGAGTCCATTGTTCCACTCGAATTAAATTTAGCGAGATAGATATCATAATATCCATTTGATTTGAGAGAGCGACAGGCCACAATGTAGCCGTCGTAAACATACGTGACTGAGTTACAAAGATTATCAAAACCCGCGCCCGCAAAATCAATCAGTTTTCTACCCGCGCTTGAATTGGAGGAGCCCAGAAAGTTTTGATTGACGGCACCGTCAGCATTCGCAAGCGATAAGACAAGCCCCATGTAGTTAACGCCCGTCCACTGCCGCCCTACGACAATAAAATTTGTCTCGGAGGAATCTTTAACCGCCGCGGACCGTAAATGGATATTTGACTCGTTCTGGAATTGGAAATTGCCGTAACCCTCGGCGAAGGTCGTCGCCGATTGAAAACACACGAAAAAAATGAGGATTGCATTGAACATAACCGCTGGACGCACAGGTCTCTTACTTATCGGTTATTTTTAAGCGAAAACAACGACCTGCTTTCCATTTTATCAAGCTCGACGCGGTTCCACGAGTCTTCAATCATGTCGTTGCCTTCACAAATTAGACCCCCAATTGTGAAGAAAAACGTCTCCCAATAGGGGGTATTCAATTCCCCCAAACTAAGTTATGTTTTGCCCATAACGAGGCTAAAATGATAACCGATTCTTACAGAAAACCTGTCCTGATTGATAACCGAAATCTCAGAACTCGAATTCCTGACATCACCTTATTTTTTAAAAAAGTGGAAGAAGAAGCAAATTCGTTTCCCAAAGAGAATGGACTCATTGTCGATAAAGAATACGTCGATTTCCGTCCCTGCCCAATTTGCGCGAGCGAAAAGGCAGAACAGCTTTTTATCAAGTGGGGTTTTAAATACGTTCAGTGCCCTACCTGTCAGCATGTTTATGTAAAAAACGCGCTCAATGAAAAAACGCTTCTAGGTTTGTACGAAACGAGTCCTACCGATAAAATTGATCGCAGCGCCCGAACCACCAACCTTTATCAACAATATTGGCAGAAAATGTACGACAAGTACTTAAGTCTATTCAAAGAACTCGATATTAAAAATAATAGGCTCTTCGATATCGGTGCCGGTTCAGGTTTGTTTTTAGACTATGCGAAAAAACATACGACTTTTGAATTATACGGTTCCGAATTTGCTGAGGATACGAAAGAGTTTATCGAAAGTATCGTTGGAGCGGACCATTTTTACTATCAGCAAAAGCTGGAAGACACCGACTTTGGAGATCTGAAGTTTGGGTTTTTGACCCTGTGGGGTGTCTTAGAACACGTTTACCATCCGAAGGAAGTCTTGGCGAAGTGTGCTGACATTTTAGATCCCGAAGGTTCTATCATTGCTTTAGTTCCCAACTTCAAAAGTCGCGCGATTCAGATCTTGGGGATTTCTACCCCCACTTTGAACCCTCGCGGGCACGTTCAAAACTTCTCCATCGAAAGCATGGAATACCTCTGTAAAAACGTCGGGCTGAAAATTGCAGATGTTTTTGGAGAATTGCCTGTGATCGATTTGATGTACGATCATCTCGACTACTCGGACCAGTTGGTGGACGAAATCATGGAAAAAAAGCAAAGCTACTACCACGTCTATCGCCTGCAAAAAGTTTAAAACTCGGATCTGTTATTTTAGACGTTTCAGAATCTCTTCCCTGCGCTTTCGTTCAGCCGCGTCCTTGTCTTCTGGCGGTGCGGGATTCGGCGCAATTTTTGTTTCCACTTTGCTTTTCGCTTCGGGCGTCGCCGTTTCTAAATCCGTCTTCAACTCGGACGCGTCGACGAGCACTCCGGTCGTGTAATAGTCGAATGCGAATTCTTGATACGCCTTTGAACCCACTCGACCAAATTTAGCGATAATATCTTTATCAACCGCGATAAAACTTGGTTTTCCGGCGTCGTTTGCTACTTCGTAGGCATTTGCGATGTGGCCCCCTTCCTCAAAAATTAGAAATACTTTTCCAAATTTTCGAGCAACCTTCCAACTTCCAGAATTGAATTTCGGAATTTTATTGGAGAGCTTCCACAAAGCAGCATCAAATACGAGGCCGCCTATTTCTTTGGTTAAAAAGTCTTCGTCGACATCAAAATGAAAAGTCGATTTCGCCGGGACTTTCGCACTCGTATAGCTCTTCTCCACAAAAAAAGCGTCTAGAGGTTTCAATGCCTTTTCCTTTTCGGCGTCGTAGGTATTCGCAAAAGAATTTAGGATTTCAAATTCCTTATTAACCACTCTCGCTCGTAAGGCGGTTTCCCCTGTTAAACTGACCATCGCTAATGTCTGCGGGCTCAAATGGCAGTTTGAGTTTTCGTAGGAAGCATAGAAGCGTAGCCTGTAGTTCTGCGGCGTGTGTTTCTCTGAAAATCCGTAAACGGTGTAAAAATTTGAAAAGCCTTTTTTAAAGTAGACTTCTTTATCAAAGCGGATGTCTTTGTAGCTCGCGGGATCGGCTTCGACGATTTTCTTGGCTAGCATCAGAACACATTCTCGTTCGTCTTTGGCGCCTAAGACGAACCCGGGAATTCCGTGCTTTAATTTCGCCGGGACACGGGCGTGAGCGATTCCTTGGATTAAAAACAATGTGATTAGAATTTTCATAGAAGAATCCGAATTTTGAAGTGATTGTTGGGTTCACTCTGATCATAACCGCTCAGAATTTCCTTTGCCAGAGACGTTATTGACGAACAGAGTCATAAAAGCTGAGCACTGTGAAGACACTGAAGTCGGAGGAAAATTCTTTCGGGTGAAATGGAAAAATGATTCAGGTTAGAGGTATAATTTCATTCATGAAAATCAATTCCTATTGGATGGCGCTTTTGTTGTGTGTTGGGGGTCTTACGAAAGCTGAGTACGCGCAAAAACATACTTTGCCCGAAAAGCATTCGGGGAGAGCGCAGTCAGAGCCCGAAGTTTCAATTCCTATCGGATTTAATGTTTCAGCCCCCTCTGAGTTACCCCCCTACATCTTACGAAGCTTCTCCATCCAAGGGGACGACGTCCACGGGAATTATTGTCTGGAAAGTAAACATTCTTTTATCAAAGCAAAAGTTCAAACACCTCTCGACACCCCCACCCGCCCGGACGCTCCCGAATATTTACTCCGACTAGATTCTTCAAGATTTAATTTCGCAAAGGTGAAAGGACTTTCCATTGGGGAGTTAAGCAGAACAAAGCAGATTTCGCCTGACGGAAAACATCTTATTCTAGAAGGCAGTGAAAAGGAACTTCGATTGGTAGACGCAACGACTGGGGAAGATAAGACAAAGCTTTTGTCTAAGAATCTCATCGAAAAAGAGCGTTTGCAGTTTGGCGGCGCTTTCTCAGATAACGGAAGGTTCTTAGCCGTTGAAAAAGTTGCAAACCCGAACGAGACCCACAAAGGAACACTCATTCTCGACTTTCAAAATGAAAAAGTGAAAAGCCTTCCCACCGTCAACTTCGATCGTCTCTACTGGGTCAGCAATCATGGAAAGTATTTTACGGCCAAACAATACAGCAACGAAAGCCAAGGAGAATACAAACTTTTTAGCTCTGAAAATGGCGCAGTCCTTTTTCCTCAATCGGATCAAAAGCAACTCTCTCTATACTACGGTAGAGACATCTCCATGAGCCAAGATGGAAAGCGAATCGCGTTTACGGTGAGAGATCGAGTTAAAAACACTCGATCTACTCACATCTATCAAATGCCCGAGTTTAAGCTTATCAATGCGATCAAGGGATACCCCATCAACGAGACGGGAACTTCCTCGAAGCTTTCTCCCGATGGAAAATATTTTATTATTCAAACTCTCGCAAAGGGGGATGAAAGTTATGAAAACAGACGTCGAACGAAATTGATTGAAGTGGCAAGCGGCCAAGAAATTGCCGAGCCGCCATTCCTAAGTGGCTACAACGTCGATATCTGCCCAAATGGTCAGATGCTAGCGACTAAACTCGATCCCGCTTCCAATACAACCTTCGTTCAAGTGATCCATCCCCAGAAACTTCTCTTACAGCAGGCTTCTCAAGGAGGCGACATCCGAACTTGGAGCGAGGCTTTACTCAGCGAGAAAGCCTCCACCGTTTGGGACGCGCTTGTGCACCTGAAGGAAATCAAAGCAAAACCCTCTCAAGTAAAAACCTTGCTGACCGAAAAAATTAAGGATCTCGATACCCATCTTCCACCCTATGAAATTAAAACTCTGATTGAGAATCTCGGATCTCCCGATTTTAGATTGAGAGATAAAGCGTCAAAAGTTCTTAAAAGCGAGATCGTAAAGTTGGATAGTAACGACTATCAACCCATCGGCTCTCAGCTCGAAAAGGCACTCCTCACCACGAATGTCGAAGGAACGGCTCGAATCCGCGAGCTGCAAGATTTAGGTAAAAGACTGGGTGTTTTGACTCAAAAAGACTTGCTCTTTTCACGCTTAGAATATTTAGATTAGTTTTATGAAGTCGCTTTCTCAATGGCTGAAGGAAGAGTCCAGCGCCGAACACCAAAAAGTCGAAGCAAAATTAGATGTCTTTAACCGTGTCAGGTCGCTTTCTGATCACAAACAATTGTTGCAAAGTTTTTATGGTCTCCATCTTACTTACGAGAAAAATATCGCGATTTACCGAGAGCAAATAAAATCGGTTTTAGACTGGGATATCTCCTTTAAATCGTCGCTTTTGGAAAAAGATCTTTCGTATCTAGGATTGACCACAAACGAAATTGAAAACCTACCCCGTTGTTCTGAGGATTCCCTTGCGCTCTACTCCTTACCAAACACCGTGGGGACTTTATACGTCATGGAAGGGTCCGCAATGGGGGGGCAATTCATCGGGAAAAAACTTAGCGAGCTCTTCAATATTCAAACCCATGAGGGACTGCTTTTTTATTTTGCACATTCCCAAAATCTAAGAGAATATTGGCGGCAATTCACAAAAAAACTCGATGATTATGGGGAAAAAAATCTGGATAAATGGCCTGAAATACTCTCGGCGTCGAAGCGGACTTTTCGATGCTTTGAAAATTGGTGTACCTGAGAGTAAAAATGTCGGAAAATGAAGTCCGCTTCACAGCACTAGAAAACTGCTCACGCGAACCCATTCACATCCCAGGAAAAATCCAGGCCCACGGTTTTTTAATCGTTGTCTCACCCGAAAACAAAATAATCCGGGTCAGCGATAATCTCCGAGAGCACATAGCCCTGTCTCCTCATGAAATTTTAAATCAAAAAATAGAGGTTCTTTTTGATGATTTAAACGATGCCCAGGTTTTAATTCGCCAACTTCAAGACGAAACTTTCGCAAATCCGCTCGTTCTCAGTTTGAAGAGTGGGCAACAATTCGATGCCATTGGCCACAGACTCGGTGAAAATCGGATCATTGAATTTGAGAAATCCGTCCAAGAACAAACTTTTTCTCATATCTACCAGATTGCGAATACCGGACTCAAATCGATTGAAGACGCCGAATCACTTTTCGAAGCTTGCCGAAGAGCGGCTTTAAAAGTTAAGGAACTCGTTCGATACGAGCGAGTGATGATTTATCGCTTTGATCCCGAATGGAACGGCGAAGTGATTGCAGAAGTGACCGATCCCGGCGTCGAATCTTTTATGGGATTAAGGTATCCAGCATCCGACATACCTGAGCAAGCACGAAAATTGTATCTACAGAATTGGCTCAGAATAATTCCCGATGTGAACTATCAGCCGAGCGTCATCCTTCCCGAGTCAACTTCCCCACTCGATCTCACTTCGTCTGTTTTAAGAAGTGTGTCTCCCGTGCATGTTCAGTACCTAAAAAATATGGGAGTCGGCGCTTCGATGAGTATTTCGATCATCAAAGATAAAAAGCTGTGGGGCCTGATTGCGTGTCATCATCGTTCGTCTAATTACGTCCCGTACGAAAATCGGCAGGCTGCCGAATTCGTCGCTCGTTTTTTGTCTCTTCAACTGGCGGCAAAGGCGAAATTGGAAGATAGGGACTACCGTCTCGAGCTTTTCGCAAAAGAGAAAGAGCTAGCCAGCACATTGTCCAAAGGCAAAGAGTTAACTGATGGCCTTTTTTCAAAAGCGTCCTTATTTTTGCAATTAACAGACGCTTCTGGCGTAGCTGTTTATTTACGAGGAAAAGTTTACACCATTGGACTCACCCCGACCACTCCTCAAATTTTAAAAATAGTGAATTTCCTGAAACTTCAGATGAGGAATCAAGAAATCTATTCCACGCATGAACTTGGAATCGTTTGTCCTGAGGTGAAGTCCGAAAAAGACAATGCCTCCGGCTTACTGGCGATCTCCATCCCCGAACCTGAACCGAGTTTTGTCATGTGGTTTCGTCCGGAAGAAATCCAAACCGTTAGTTGGGCGGGCAATCCCAATAAGCCAGTCGAGACACGGGGAAACGAACAAATTCTTTCTCCTCGCCATTCGTTTAAAGTTTGGCAAGAGCAAGTAGCAATGCAATCTAAACCGTGGAAAATTTCGGAGTTAGAAGCCGCAAAAGCATTGCGGCGTTCTCTGATTGAAGAGGATCTGGCCCGACAGGTGAGCCTCGAACGCGCAACCCGTCGTGAGCTTGAGAAAAGTAATCAGCAATTAGACGAATTCGCGAACCTCGTCTCTCACGATTTAAAAGAGCCTCTCCGAGGGATGAATTCGTTCGCAACTTTCCTGTTGGAAGATCTTGGAGGAAAATTAGACGACGAATCCCTCGAGTACTTGACCGATATCAAACAGCTCTCGGGCAATGCTCAAGCTCTCGTCAGAGATCTCTTTGAGTATTCTCGCGTTGGAAGAGTGGATCTTGCTTTTCGGCAAGTGTCGCTCCAAGGAATTTTAGAAGAAGTAAAAACACGAATGAGTCCTCTTCTCAAAAAAGAAAATGCAGAAATTTTGCAAAGCCGCTCATTGCCGGATATTTATTGTGACGCTATCCGTGTAGGCGAAGTTTTTGCAAATTTAATTGCAAACGCGGTGAAATATAACCATCGGGAAAAAAAGGTCATCGAAATCGGCTACGATGACACAAATCCCTTCACATTTTTCGTGAAAGATAACGGCATAGGGATTGCAAAAAAGGATCAAGAGAGAATTTTTCAAGTATTTCAACGCTTAGAATCAAGCGACAAATTCTCGGAGGGTACGGGGGCTGGTTTAAGTATTGCAAAAGCAATTATTGAAAAACATGGTGGGAAGATTGGAATCGAATCAGTTGAAGAAGTAGGGACAAAGTTTTATTTCACTTTGTCACCCGAGAAAGGAGTGGAATGATGGAGCTCGCGACAGCTACTACGGCACAAAAGCCTTTACGAGTTTTGATCATTGATGATAACCGCAGTGACCGAAAGGTTTTTCGCAGATTTTTACGGCAAGATACCCGAAGAGAGTATCTTATTTTTGAATCTGAATCGGGTGCTGAATCCTTAGAACTCGCAAAAGCGATGCACCCAGATTGTATTCTTTTGGATTATAAACTTCCGGATATGAATGGTCTTGATCTTCTGCCGGAACTGAAAAAAAACGCGTCGTTATCTTTAATTCCTGTGATTTTCGCGACCGGAATCGGCACGCAACAAACCGCAATCGAAGGGTTTCGCCGAGGCGCTCAAGAGTATATCGATAAGAATGGACTCACGTCTGAAACCTTGATGCGAACAATCGACAATGCACTCAAACACAGTCACTTACCAACGCGCTTAGAAAGTGCGCTTAGAGAAAGTGAAGAACGTTTTCGTCTTCTGATTGAAAGCGTGAGAGACACGGCGATTTACTTCCTGGATGCCGAGGGAAAAGTAGGATTTTGGAATACAAGCGCTGACCGTCTTTTTGGTTACAGTGCGGATGAAATTGCGGGAAAACCTTATTCCATTTTCTTTCCTCCAGAAGAACTAGAATCACAAACTCCGCAAAAGACACTATCGGTTGCTTTCGAGAAGGGGCATCACGGCGGAATTCAGCAAAGAATTCGTAAGGACGGAAGTATTTTTTGGGCAGACGTTTTTGTGAGCGCTTTAAAGGATGAAACCGGAAAACTCCGGGCTTATGCCGAAGTCACGCGGGATATTTCGGACAGAATTGAGTCGGAGAAAAAACTTCGAAAAACTGAAACACGTCTCAAACGGCTCGTCTATTCTAACATCACCGGGATCGTTTTTTGGAATTCATCGGGTATGGTTTTAGACGCGAATGGGGCCTTTTTGAGAATCATTGGGCGAACGCGAGAAGAACTGGAAGCTGGACAGATTAATTTTTTTGGAGTGACTGCACCTGAGCTTAACGACCTTACCGTCAAGGCGATGGCGCAAGTTGCAGACGTGGGAACGTGCGTTCCTTATGAAACCGTTTTCCTGAAAAAGGATGGCACTCGCACCTCGGTTTTGGTCGCCGGAGCCAATCTAGGAGATGGTTCGGACGAGTTTGTGACATTTGCGATTGATATCTCGGAACAAATGCAAACACGTAAAAAAATCGAAGAGGCAGTTAAAGTGCGTGATGAATTTTTATCGATCGCTTCTCACGAGTTGAAAACGCCGATTACCTCTCTGAGACTGCAAATTCAGATGACTTTGCGTACTTTGAATAAAGAGAAAGCGAAACACAATTTACCTGAGCGTCTGACCCAAGTTTTGGAATCTTCGGATCTTCAGATCGGACGCCTGGTGCGTCTTGTAGATGACCTTCTCGATGTGGCAAGAGTGAATGCGGGACGAATGACGTTTAACTACGAGTTCCTAGATCTCAGTGAAGAAATCCGCCAAATCATTGAGCGATTTCAAGAGCAGTTGGATCTGGCAAACATCAAGCTCACCTATCACTCCGAAGGTCCAGTCGAAGGCTATTGGGATAGGATTCGGATTGCCCAGGTCTTTGATAATTTGATTTCAAACGCGATTAAGTATGGCGGCAAAAAGCCCATCGATGTCTACATTCGAAAACAAGATGGTAAAGCCTACGTACAGGTCCAAGATTCTGGCATGGGCATTTCTGTCGAGAATCAGGATAAAATTTTCGGACGGTTCGAACGTGTGATTTCGGACGAAAATATTTCTGGGCTTGGTTTAGGACTTTATATCGTAAAAAATATTGTGACCGCCCACCGAGGAGAGATCCGAGTTGAAAGTGCCGTTAATCATGGCGCCAAATTTATCGTTGAGTTACCTTTAGATGCTCGCATGACTTGATGTCATACACGCAAGTTCAGAAGTTAAACTGCGCGACGGCTCCAAACGCTTTTCGATGTACTGTTCGACCGTTGAAATGAGATCTTCGAGATGAACCGGTTTTTTTAAAACCTCATCGGCAAGGTGATGAGGAACTTTGGTATTTCCAGCCGCGGTAAGAATAATTCTGGGAATTGCATTCCACCTCGGACTCGCGTTGAGATGGTTGAGAAATTCAGTCCCATCCATTAGGGGCATTGAAAGATCCACTAAAAC
Organism: uncultured Bdellovibrionales bacterium; assembly: GCA_937903155.1. Lineage (GTDB taxonomy): Bacteria > Bdellovibrionota > FAC87 > UBA2466 > UBA2466 > CALCZU01. The sequence continues at coordinate 405 of CALCZU010000048.1, read as the reverse complement.
AATCGAAGGTGGCTGCTCCATTGCGGTTAAATGCTTCAAACCTTCAACGCCGTTTTGCCCAGAAATCACGCTATATCCTTCGCTCTCTAGGATGGTGATCATAATCTCTCGAATCGCCACGTCATCTTCAAGCAAAAGAATATTCATACTACCTCTGACATAAATCATGCGACTTTTTCCGGCGTAAAGAAAGTACTTTATTTTGATTTTTTTCAACTCTAACTCTCGGCCGATCGGTGTATAATCTACTCGTTGAGGTCGGCGTGAAATCGATTTTAATCATTGACGATGATAAAGAGCTTTCAAAGCTCTATGCGATACTTTTAGAAGAAGAAGGCTTTGTAGTCGATAGCGCGGCTACACGGAGCGAAGTTTTTCAAGCTCTCGAGAAGAAGCCTTTTCCCA
>CALCZU010000047.1 GCA_937903155.1 uncultured Bdellovibrionales bacterium | reverse complement strand
ATTCTACGTAAAGCTCTACAAGGTCGCTATCTGCGGCAACCACATCCATATGTGTATCAAAGCGAAGACAAAAGAGGGCTTTAAGAACTTCCTCCGCGCCACTTCCGGCCAAATTGCAAAGCTCAGTAAAATAAAACTTTGGTCGACCATCCCATACACCCGCATCATCGAATGGGGAAAAGCATTTAAGGAAGTTATCCAGTACGTTCACAAAAATGAATTGGAAACTCTTGGCCTCATCCCCTACACGCCACGAAAACGGAAAAGACCGCAAGTGAACTTCTGACTTCTCACGTATCCTCACCGATAATTTAAGAGCTGATGTCCTGTAGCCTCAACAGCATTCTCTCACGCTACAGCGAGATTGCTTCCGTCTACGCCCTACGGGCTACGCCGGACAAGTCGTCGCTTCGCTCCTCGCAACGACGGGTTTTTACGACAATCCCTTCGGCGCAGAAAAATTTGAAATTGTGGGATTACTTGTCCGGCGTAGCCGAAGGCGGAGACGGAAACTGCGGCGATCCTGGAATAGTAGATAGCAACGCTCTGATCCGCAGCGCCACGTGGAAAATACTTTAAACACCTCTCAAAACGTAAGTGGATCCCACAATTTTAAATTTTTAGGACTCCCGCAGGTTCGGAATCAAGGAATAGTTTCGAGGGTCGATCTCAGTATGCCCGCAGTCACAACAACTGCTTAAACCTTCGACGCTTGAGGTTTTTGCACTCTCCTCGAATACTTAAACGGTAGGCTGTAGGTTTCGAACCTGTTTTCTCCTTTCGCTGGCAAGCTCGTTGCACCTTTCTACCGAGTTATATTTACACTGAATGAGATGAATAAAATGAACTCGCAGAATACGCTTTCGAAATTTGTTCTAATGGGGTTGGTAGCTTTGGTTTTCGCTTTTTCTACCGCATACGCCGATACGAAGATTGTTGCAACAAAATCGGACAAGCGAGAATGCATCCTCGCATTGGCGAAAAATTTATTAGATACTTCTTCTATTCGTTACCACGTATTTGAACCGAATGTCTATTATCGTAAGGGATTGGCAGAGACAACGGAGTATACAGTTTATACAACCGATCGAAGAACGAAGGTCCAGTTCAAGGCGGAGATGTCGAATGGTGCCTGTACGTTCGTCGGACAGTTTAGTGTCGTTGATATCACTGGAAATACCTCCTATGTGATTGAGCAAAGCAATAACTATTCGGGCTACCGTCAAATTTATCCTTCTGAAGCCTGGGGCAGTAAAAAAGAAGAAGAAGAAAAAACTTACAAGGACTCTGAGTATCGAACAAAGGTGCTGAATAACTTTATGAAGGAATTCAATTATGCGCCTTCGAAACAGCCTGGAGAAAAAATCAAACTCAATTTGGACCAAGATCTGATTCTTAAGGATGCTCCGGTGCTCATTGGCGAAGCGGCGTTATGGAGAGCTTCAAATAAGATAACGAAGTTCAACACTGGAAAGTTAAAAGTAGTCCGAATGATGGGAAAAGCGGTTTTGGTAGCTGAAGAAAGCGGCCATTTTATTAATGCTTACGAAGTGATCAACGACGGTGGAAAACCGAAATACATTGCTCTGGATAGCAACATCCTCGACCAAGTGAAAAAAATATATAAAGACGCTCCTGGATACAATGACACCGGAGTTTTAGTGGACCCTGCAACTCTAAAACATTCTCTAGAGGCAGTTCCACACAAGAAAGTCGTTGAACCGTCGAGCCATGGGAACGAGGAAAAGCCGAAAGTTATTATCGTTGACGGACTTCGCGGAACTCCTACTCCGATTGACCCGGTCGACGAAAAGGCTGAAGAAGCTCGGAAGCGCAAAGAAGCTATCTTAAAAGGTCTTGGAAAAGACTGATACCTTGCGAGTGGGCGGCAGACCTTCCGGCTCAGCACACAAAGGTTGCCGCGCCCGGCTTCGCTCCGCTGCGCCGGACTCGCAATGACGGATCTTTTTACAAGATCGAAGTCTCCTAGTTTGTTTTTACTTTCAAAATAAATTCTGCGGCGGCTTGGAGTTTTTCTTTTCCTAAATAGTTTTGTGAGGGCATCGCGGGATATTTCGATCGGATCTTCGATGGAGCAAACGCAAACTCCACGATACCTCTAGCATTTCCGTGATATTTCTTTTGGAGTTCTTGTAAAGGCGGGCCGATGAGACTGATATTTGAAGCGTGGCAACCGGCGCAGACATTATTGTAAACTTTCGTGCCGAGGTCCGAGCTTCGCGCTTTCTGAACCGAGGTCAGCTCTTTCGATGTTGCTAAAACGGTGACGACGTCTTTTGTGGTCGCGCCTTCTTTGCATTCGGTGAAGTCTTTAGCGCCAATCACATTGGCTCCCAATCCTTTGAAGAGACAATTGTCCTTGCCATCCCCATTAGTGATGATATCGCCGCCCGATAGGGAGAGATGTTTTACCGCGAGCAAAAGTTTTACCATTTTACCGCGAGGTTTTTTACCGTTTTCATAGAACAGATTTCGATAAACTTTGATGTTCTTAAACTTGGGGTCGACTTCGGGATCGGGCGCGCTCATATCGTCGATGAAACTCATGTCGCTTAAAATCAAACCGCCGGTGACATTGTTGCGAATGATATTGTCTTCAATCTGAACGTTATTGCCTGCGAGGACAACCATTCCGGTTCCGGGGGGAAGACTTCCAACCGTCGATGACGGGGCTCCAAAATTATCGTGATTATTGCTTTCGACGATATTTCTTCTCAAAATAATTGAGTCGCTGTGTTTAACAGGAAGTCCTGGGAGTGTGAACGCGAGAATCCCGCCGGTGTTGTTGTGGGCATAGTTGTCTTCGACAATCACGTGTTCGGAATTTTCAATCTCAATCCCCGCGACGTTATTAAATACTTCGTTTCGTCTGACTTCCACATGGCTGCACATTCCAACGTAAATTCCGGCATCGGCGATTCCTGAAGTGACCGTGTCTTCAATGGTGATGTAACTTCCGCGGGTGGGATAGATTCCGTAAAGGCCTGTGTTTTCGACAATCAAGTGATGCATCCTCACGTGATCGGCTCCTTGAGTCGTTACCCCGTTGCCTTTGAAGTTTTTGATTTTGAAATACGCGATTTCTAAGTTGGAACCGCTTGCAATGATTCCGTCATTCTTCTTATTACTACCGTCTAACGTTGGCCATTCGCCGTTTTGGAGTTTGCCGATGAGACGGACGTTTTCTTTGTCCATTAAAATGAGTTCAGTATAGACGCCCGGATAGACTTCGACGGTGTCTCCGCTCTTTGCTTTTTCTAAAGCACTTTGGATGGAAGAACCCGATTTCACGGTGTGGGTAGCGGCAAAGCAGGAAGCACTTAAAAAAATTAAGATCCAAGACTTCATTTTTTTTCTCCTTGTGAAATTTTAAGACCTGATGGAACTTGAATTGGGATTTCGGGTGCGCTGGACTCATCCGTTAGAGTTTTTAAGAAAGTCACAATTAAGCGCTCTTCTTCTGAACTCATCCCAATTTTTCGAATATGCCAGTGAATGTACGGACTGAATTTTCCGTCCCCATCGCGTCCACCGCCAGAGTTGTAAAAGTGTACAACTTCTTCGAGGGTTTGGAAAATGCCGGAGTGCATATAAGGTGCGGACTGCGCAATGTTTCGTAAGGTTGGCACTTTGAAATGATCGCGATGTTTGGGGTCGCGGGTCACTTGTTCGAGGCCCAAATCCTTTGGCCCTTTTGGGTCTTCGGGAAGTCCTAGATTTACTAACTGTGAATTTGTAAACAACGGCGGCGTATGACACTCCGTACAACGAGTGACAAAAGACCGAAAAAGATTATGGCCCGCAATTTCGTCTTTATTCAGCGCTTCGGTGTCGCCGAGAACAAACTTGTCATAACGACTGTTCAATGAAATCAGCGACCGTTCAAACGTCGTGAGCGCTTGCGCCACTAATGGATATGAAATCTTCCGAGTCCCAAAGACTTCAAAAAATAATTTCTTATAGGCGGGAGATTGATTCAAATCGCGTTCTAAGTGTTCGGGGGTATTCGCCATCTCGTCGGTAGAAAAAAGGGGACCACTCAATTGCTCCTCTAAATTATTAGCGCGCCCATCCCAGAAAAATTTTTCGAGAAAAGCGACGTTCCAAAGGGTTGGGGCTGAGCGGGCGAGTTCTTTTCTATTTCTGCCAAAACTGCGCTTTCTTCCGTCAGAGAGTCCGGCCTGTGGCGTGTGACAGTGAGCGCAGCTGAGTGTTTTGTCTTTGGAAAGAATCGGGTCAAAAAATAAGAGCCGCCCCAAATCAATTTCTTTGGGATTCATACCGCCCTGATAGGACGTAATCCCCTTCACGAGACCGTGAGTACTTTTTCCATCCAAATAAGGGGAGGCGTAGTAGCAGAGATTTTTCTTCTGAGTGAAACCTGGGGGACATTGGTTAGAAAGAGAGAACGCAAAAGAACATAAAAAAAGAAGTGGGAAGCTGAAATTTTTCATGGGCTTTGCCCAAGTTTTCAGCTTCCCACAAAGAGTGTCAACGGAATCGTTAAATGCAGCGAGTTAGCCGCAATTAAAATCTAAAGGTTCCGCCGAGTCCGACAGTCCATTGAGACACCGTTCCGGTGTAGGAATATGCCGTCGTTCCGGTTGGGAGCGTGTAGCTTCCAGAGCGAGTGACTGTTGCTTTAGGAACGTAAACGACTGCTAGATCTGCTGAAATTGCAGGGGTGATGTCGTAACCAGCGCCCACCGTGAAGTGAGTGGTCGAAATCCCCGGGAATCCAACAAGATTCAGGTTCGAAACGAAAACCTGATTCACATTGTGTCCGCTCAAGTCCACTGCAGTATTTCCTGCTTCGCCCGAAGCATCGTCAATGACAGAGCGTCCATAGTTGAATCCGGCTCTGAGTGCTAATTTATCGAGACGGTATTCAGCTCCCGCAGCCAAGACGTATTGATCTCTCCAGCCTAATTCTCTAAAGACGTCAGCACTGGACCATCCGATGTAGCGTCCATCCACCGTCAATTTGAAAGAAGGTGTGAAAGAGTACGAGACCCCCATCGCTAATTGAGCAGGATCTTGGGTATCGATATCATCCAATTTTCCATCGCCCGCAAGGCTTGCGAAATTTAAGGTGTCAAGATCCGCGATTTCTTTGTAGCGGATGCGAACTTTAGGACTGAAAGAAAGTCCAATCATCAGATCCTTGACAGGAGTGACGGCGGTTCCGAATTTTACTCCGTAAGCGATCGTGCTTTTCGTAGGACGAGTGCTTTGAGTGGATCCTGGAACAAGTGTTTTGTTATTCAGAGCTAAATCTGCATAGACGAGGTGAGGGGAGATCCCGACACTCCACATATCAAAAAATTTGTAACTGAATGTAGGGCCGATGTAGTTGACCGAAGATTCGACTTTTGTTTCGGAAAGCGTTGCTTCTCCTGTAAAGTCCGCATCTGCTCCACCGTAAGTGTAAGCCGCTAAGCCGACCGTGAAATTGTCACAAGCTTGGTAGGCCGCAGAAATCGCAGGTGCTAATGAAAGCCCTTTTCCTGTTGCGCTTTTTTCTCCCGCGCCTGCATTTGCAGAAGCGTTTTGCTTAATGAGAGTGCCATTGGCAGCAGCTTGGATGTTTCCTTTTGTCAGACCCAATTCTGAAAATAAAGCAGGGTTTTTAAAAGCGGCATCGGTGCTATTGGTTGGGTTAGCGACCCCGGTGCCTCCTAAACTTTTTGATGAGGGAGAAATCCCTAAGAAATAAGTACCGTTACCGGCCAGAGCTAGTTGTGTAATGAATAGTGTTGATAAAAAGATGCTGCGCATTATTGCCTCCATGACCGGTAATAATAGAATACTTTGATCTAATGACAAGGGATTTATTGAATTCCTAACGCATATAAAGAGGTTGCTTAAAGCGCTGTCGTGTAGGTGGAGATTCTTTACAACGGAGAAAGTTCGTACATGAGAATGGCGCCAGCGCTACTCACATTAAGCGATTGGACTTTGCCGGTGAGAGGAATTTGGACGAGCCAATCGCAAGTTTTCGTGATGGCGTCATGCATTCCTTCGAGTTCTCTTCCTAGAACTAAAACTTTTTTATCGAATGTCGGAGTTTCACTGGGAGGTTTTGAATTCTCACCTAGCGAACTTCCGATAATCCAGCACTCGTTTTCTTTCAGTTTACGGAGCGCCTCTCCAATATTTGTAACTTGCACGATCGGAATCGTTTCCACAGCACCGACCGAAGCGTGGTACGCACCCGCAGTGACTTGAGCGCTGCGATCTTTAGGAATCACGATCCCATCAAGCCCTAAAGCTTCCGCAGTTCGTGCGAGTGCTCCCAAATTCTGCGGATCTTGAAGATGATCCAATGCTAAGACAAAGGCTTTTTCTTTCGTCGCCAGACGAGCGATAAAAGATTTTAAATCCCAGTACGGAAATGGCGACAAAATCGCCGTCACAGGTTCAAACACATCGGGTTTTTTTACTGGAATCACCGTCTTGCACCGAATTTGAAGCTTGGCAGCGGCTTTTTGAAGATTAGAAAGTCTTTCTGACCAAGACGACTCAGGAATATGAAAAATAATCTCGCTAATACGCTCGCTGCGATGAGAAAGGATATGGTCGATAGCCGAAAGAGAATGAATTTCTATCATATCTTGGAGTAGAGTTCTTGAACTCGCAATCGCGGTTCTCCGCTTAACGTAATAGGGCGGCCTACAATTAAATAGTCTGCACCTTTTTGAATCGCCTCCGACGCAGAAGCTGTTCTCAATTGATCATCTTGATAAACCTCTTGGCCGGGAATACGGATGCCGGCTGTGACCAGCGTAAAATCGTTCGGCACCGATTTGCGAAGGTCGGTCAGTTCTTGAGGAGAGCAGAGCATCCCCGAAAGCCTCGCCTCGAGTGCTAAATCTTTGAGGCGCACAACGAGTTCCGTATCGGTTCCGGAAAAGCCAAGCGTTTTATAATCGGAGGCAAGCGATGAAGTTAACAGACTGACGCCAATCAGTTTTAATTTTGATCCTCTGCAAGCGGCAGCGGCACTGTCGAGCATTTTTCTTCCGCCGGTCAGATGGACTGTTGCGTATTCGACTCCCATTTCCGCCAGCTGTGTGACTGTTTCGGCCGTCACATTGGGAGTGTCGTGGAGTTTTAAATCGACAAAAATTCGTTTTCGTTTTTCGTGTAAGAACCGAATGATTTCGACGCCGTGACGAGTGAAAAGAACTGGCCCCATTTTATACCAGTGAACTAGGGTGTCGAGTTCTTCGATAATTTTTTTGGCACGATCAGGATTTTCGCAGTCGAGTGCGACGATGGTTTTTTCTTGCGGTGTCATAGCCTCATCCTTTCAAGGTCTTCATCTGAAATAAATTCGGTAATCGGAATGATTTGATCTAAATTCTTAGCGAGGACTCGGACAGTGGGTTTATCCGATTGATGGCTTTTCCCGTAGCGCGAGAGTAAAGCTCCAACAAGGCCCTGAGTCCCTTCGGTTAAATCTCCATAGGCAATTGCGGCAGGCCCCTGAAAATTCTCGGGGTAGAAAAAAGCCCCGCCCGATGCTTGCCACAAGCTTTCGAGTTTTTGATTTTCGAGATCATTCCTCGAAATAATCACTTTAAATTTATGACTCATCCGGAAATGTCGTCCGAGTCTCAGCGTTTGGGCTTGAGCCATTTTCTGTTCTTCCGAAACGGGAGCCTGGTGCTCAAAAAAATCTCGGAGTCTTTGAGAAAACGCGCTGTCGGTCAGAAGGCAGCCGCCGCCGGGGGGCGCAAATTCACTGACTCCGATCGACTTTGCCATTGCAAGTTGTTCGTTTCGAGCGCGACCGGTAATTCCAAAAAATTTTTCTCTGTCGACCCATCCCAGTTGCTCTGGAATCGAGGGCTCAAATCGGGTTGCCGAAAGAGGGCGGACAACCAAACCTTCGATGGGGCTTTTTTTGTCGATAATTCCAATGCTCACCTTTGTTTGCGACATGGGTCTTTGTCCCATGACTTCGCCGGTGACAATAAAATCTGCTTTCTCATCCTGTCGAATCACGTCGGCCAACTGAAACATAAAGATCCGGCAGTCAATACAAGGATTCATGTTCTTGCCGTATCCATAACGAGGCTTTTCGACCAAATCGAGGTAGGCGGCACCCTTTTCTTTAAAAAGAAGTGGTATCGAAAGCGACTCAGCGACTTTTTTGACATCGGTATCGCAACCAAAAGGCGTCACTAAATGCAGGCCCACCACGTCTACACCTTGATCTTTGACAAGTTTCGCCGCGAGCGCGCTATCCAGTCCGCCCGAGAGAAGAGCAATAGCTTTGGGGCGTTCTCCATTTAATGTGGGGAGTGTGGAATTCACTCCACGTTCTTACCCTTCAATGCTGAATGATTCAACCCCCTTGTGTGGGCAGATTATGTTAAAATGCAATCCATGAAAAAAACACGAATTCTCAGCAGCGTTTACAGTTTTCTACTGCCGGGGCTTGGCCAGTTGTATGAAGGCAAAGCCCTTTTAGCGCTCGCATTTTTCGTCCCTTTTGCGGCGGTTTTGTATTTGAAAGCTTATTTTTATTTTTTGCCGATTCTCTCGATTGCCTCGTCGGCCATTGCGCATCAGTCGGCGATAGAAAAACAGTCGCCGGCATCCCGCGATTGGGTGTTTGCAATTACGGGTTTTTGCGCTTTTCTTTTGTGGTTTTTATCGTTTGCATCGTCTTATTACAGATTGGAAGAAGTGAAGTTATGAAAATAGTTTTTTTAATTGTGTCAAACCTTTGGGCCGGAGCGCCCACTGATTTTGTGGACCTGAAGAAGTTTGATTTCAGCATTAAACAAGAGATTCACTATGCGACCGAAAAAAATGTCCTGAAAAAAAAGTTGTACGCTTCACCCGAATGTTACTTAAGAAAACCTGTCGCAGAAGCGCTCTCGCGCGTGCAAAATTCTTTGAAGATGCAGGGCCTCGGGCTTAAAGTTTATGATTGTTATCGCCCTTTACACGTGCAGAAACTGCTCTGGGAAAAAATGCCGGATGAAAAGTACGTCGTTTCTCCTGAAAAGGGCGCGAATAATAACCGCGGAGCAGGGGTGGATCTGACGTTAGTTGGACGAAATGGGGAAGAGATTGAGATGCCTTCAGACTTTGACACCTTCACTTCCAAATCTTCTCTCACATTTAAAAAACTCTCAAAGCCCGCGTTAAGAAACCGAACGCTTTTACAAAAAGCGATGGCGAAAGAAGGGTTTATCCCTAATCCTGACGTTTGGTGGCATTTTGATTTTAAAGACGCGTCGTCGTATCCGATCCTCGATCTTACTTTTGAAGATTTGAAATAAGTTAAACTCAGCACATTGTCTTCATTTTTCCTTCATCGCAAAACAGTCGCATTGAGCCGATAACTCTTTAGATTGTTTAGAAAACTATGAAGCAAAGTGTTAGAATTTTTATTCTCTTCGCAACTTACTTTTTGTGCTCGCCTGCGATCGCAAAGGGGAAAATTAGCCATCTTTCGCCCCGCAAACTGATGTTCTACTTTTCTTCCGATTTTCACGTCACCAATAGTAAGGCCGATCAAGTGACAGACGCTGTTTACGATCACAAATTTACAAATCCCTACACTTTAAACGTTGGAATGGGCGTAACACTTTTCAGTCATATCTACATCGGTGCTCGGTATGAGTACTGGATTGGGCAAAGACAACTCACCCTAAATGGCGTGGGACAAACAGATACTTTGAAAGTGCAAAACCTCGGCGGCGAGATTGGTTGGGTCACAGGAAATCCTCGCGTGTTTTGGATTTTAATGGCTTCGGCCTATTACCCTCTCGAACAAAGTGTTGAAGTGCGGCGAGGAACCACACAAATCTATTCGACGCTTCCCACGCGCCTCGGATATTCGGGCCGCCTCAATCTAGGAATCAAATTGAACAACACGTTTGCAATCCTCTTAGAGGGCGGCTACCGGATGGCAGATTTAGGCCAACCTCAAAGTAATTCCCAAAACTATTTAAATAACGGCGAATTCAATCTCTCTGGGCCTTTCGGCGGTCTCGGCTTTTCCATTTTACTTTGGTAAGCATTCCAACACTTCTCATGACTTTGCGCGCATAAATAAGATTTTTATCCGTCTGAAATCACTGTAGAATATTTAAATCGTGTTTCAGCCTTCCCTGATCATTTTAATTTTATTCGGTTTTGCCCAATCCTTGCGCGCGGAGTTGCCCGATATTCCGCAACCGAAATCGATAGAGAAAAAACGAAGCAAGTCTGTTCCCAGTTTAGTAATCGAAGATGAGGCGGTAACCAAAGAACAGCGGAAGAATGTCGGCACCGATCTCGAAAATTTTTCGACTGAAGTTGTCAACCGAATTGACAAAGTGGTCAGCCGCAAAGGATTCAATCTTTTAGGAGAGCCTTGGACGGTTCAAGGGATTCCACTTCTTTTTCCGACGTCGTCAAACGGTTTCCACATCGGGCTTCACGCGAAAATGTATAACATTGCACGTCAAGATCCGCACAAGATTGAAATCACTGGGCAGGTTTTGTCGAGTGATAAGGGCCGCGATAAACATTTTATTTCAGTCGATATTCCTCATGTGTTTGATGAACAATACCGTCTTACGGCAAGACTTGCTTACAATCGGGATATTTCGTTTCACTACTATGGAATCGGCAACGACACGACGATTGATCCTACCAAAGAAGGGGGCGACTACTACGACAACACTCGCAGTGGTCCCGCGATTCAAATCTCGCTTTTACGTTATTTAGGCAACTCTTATCGAATGGGACCGATTTTTGGTTCGAAATGGACTGAAATCTCGGTTCCTAAAAATAGTAAGTTAGAAGCCGATAGGCCCGACGGCATTACTGGTGGAAAAACCAATTATCTCGGGTTTGCGATCGTGAGAGACACCTTAGATTTCGAACCGTACCCAACGAAGGGAACTTTTAATGAACTCTATGTTTATTGGTTTTCGCCGTGGCTTGGCAGTACATACAATTATCAACGTTACACGTTTACTTCGCGATTCTATGTTCCGCTACACCCGAAACTGATTTTAGCGCATCGAACTTTGATCGAAGTTTTAGGAGGAGATGCGCCTTTCTATGAAGTGGGAATGGTCGGCGGAAGCGATTCGACTTTAGGACTCGGAGGCGATCGTTTTGTTCGCGGTTATGAGGGAAATCGTTACATTGATAAGTACCGCTTCTTTATGGGATGGGAGTTGCGCTGGGATCCATATAAGATCATCTTCGCGGGACAAGAATTTATTTTGGGAGTTGTGCCCTTTATCGATTTCGGTCGTGTGTGGGAAACACTCGACCGTTTTTACCAGGGCAAAATACATGCATCGATGGGGTACGGTTTAAGAATTTTGTGGAACAAAACGTTTGTCGTCAGAGCGGATTGGGCGATGAATGATGAACGCAAAGCCGTCTTCATCGAGTTGGGAAATTCTTTCTAAGATTCCTCGAGGTCTGAAGAGTACGTCTCAGCAGGCCTTTCAAGTTGTTTATTTACACTTGTTAAAAATGAATTGCATTAACAGTTGAAGGGGCAAGCAAATCGCAATATATCCTTAATTGGGTTACCTGGGGGGGTATATTCTTGATAAACAATAAAATTGTAGTTATCGGTCTCGGTCTTTTTTCTCTTCTTTCCATCGCGCAATCAGACAATCGACTTCTTCTCAAATCAGGATCATTCGATCCGGTTGCTGAAAGAGGTTGGGAAACGGATCGGGAGTTAGACGATTCAGGTTCTGACGAGACGATGCTGTACATCGTTCAATACAATCAACCTATTCAAAACGATTTTGTTGCCGAATTGAAAAAGCTTGGCATTGAAGTCCACCAATATATTCCCAATCAAGCGCATGTCGTTCGCGCGAAATCGTCCGCCATTGCAAACGCGCGAAAACTCGAATTTGTCAGATGGGCGGGACGATACAAAAATAATCTTAAGTTTAACGCCGAACTTAAGAATCAATTCGTTTCGGATTCTGTGGACTATGAAGTTCAAAGATTTAACATCGTTCTCGTCGATAAAGCAGACCGAATAGCTTTAAAGGATAAAATCCAAAAGTTGGGCGGAAAAGTTTTAGGCCTGAATGATGGCAGCGTCTTGATCGAAGCTGACCTCACAAGCCCTCAGTTTGAAAGTGTTTCGGATCTCCCTGAAGTTCTCTGGATGGATCACTCGACACCGATCGAAGTCGATGTCGACAATGCGCGGATTCAAGGGGGAGCTAACTTCTTAGGCGATCTCAAATTGAATATTCCTAATGCTTTCACCGGAGTCGGGATTCGCGGACACGTGATGGAAGGAATCGATCCCAAACATCCCGAATTTGCTGAAACCGAATTTAGAAAAATTCCGATTGCGATTGAAACCAGCACGGCGGATTCCCACGGACATCAAACTTTTGGAATTGTTTTTGGCGGAGGGTTGAAAAACAAAAAAGCACGTGGCCTTCTTCCAAATGCCCAAGGTTATTTCACAAACTACAATTACGTCTACAATACGCCTCCAGGAAACAAAGAAGTGAAAAGCCGTTTCCGACTCGTTGAAAAAATGATCGAAGAAAATCAGATCATGTTTCAAACCGCTTCTTGGGGATATCAAACGACGAAACAATACGATTCGCGCTCGCTCGAGATGGACGATTTGATTTTCAATCTCGATATTCCGATTACTCAAAGTCAGAGCAATACGGGAACACAGATGTCGCGCCCTCAAGCTTGGTCGAAGAATATCATCTCTGTCGGGGCACTCTATCACTTTGATAATGCGAATCCCGAAGATGACAAGTGGAATAAAGGCGGAAGCATCGGTCCTTCGGCCGATGGTCGAATCAAGCCGGATATCGCGGCCTACTACGATAAAATTTTTACGACCACTTTGAATAACGGTTATACCGAAGGCTTCGGTGGCACTTCGGGAGCCACTCCCATCATCGCAGGTCATGTGGGCCTTATCATTGAAATGTGGACGGAAGGTATTTTCTCCAACAAATTGGAGTTTCCAAAATCCGAGCGTTTCAAAAATCGTCCTCATTTCGCGACGGTAAAAGCGTTGCTATTGAATTCTGCAAAGCAGTATCCGTTTACGGGAGAAGCCGACGACCGCACCAGAGTACATCAAGGTTGGGGATTCCCGGATCTCGCGATGCTTTATGAAAGACGCGACAATATTCTCATCGTGAATCAGACGGACATTATTAAGGCCAAGGAAACTAAAAAATATGAAGTGGTGATTGGGCCGGATGCGCCTGAGTTTAAAACAACACTTGTCTTTCCGGATCCTCCAGGTGCCCCTTCGGCTTCCGTGGCTCGAGTCAATGACTTAAATTTAAAAGTGACCGATCCAAAAGGCACGGTTTACTGGGGTAATAATGGACTGCTTGCAGGAAATTATTCGACGCCCGGTGGGAAACCCAATTCAGTTGATACCGTGGAAAATGTTTTTATCGAAACGCCGATGCAGGGTAAATGGCTCGTCGAAGTCATTGCAGAAGAGATTAACCAGGATGGACATTTAGCCACCCGAGATGTTCTCGATGCAGATTACGCGCTAGTGATCTCCGGAATTCAGACTGAGTAGGTTTAAAAGGCGGGGCTAGAGAGATTGGAACCCATTTCATTGGGTTCATCTCCGCGGTGGTTCATGTCTTCGAGACCCAATCCACCGAAGCGATTATTTCCCCAGCACTTGGTTGCGCCATTTGAGAAGAGCGCACAGTTGTGGAAGTTTCCTGAAATCAGGGAGGAGAGTGTTAGGCTTGTGCCTAGGTCGACTTCCTGAAGAGAATTTCCCATGTCGGTATCTAAAATTCCTTTTTCCACGGTGCTGCCGATTCCCAATTGTCCATATTGATTTGCGCCCCAACATTTGATTTTATTATTTTCGAGAGTCGCGCAGACGTGGGAGTCCCCCGTCGTGATTTTGGTTGCGGTGTGCCCCGTTCCTAAATCAACCGGGAGTAAAGCATTTCCCATATGAGAGCTTGAGAGTCCAAGCCCTCGTAAGTTGAGTGGGTAATTTGAGTTTGAACAGAGGCCTGCGTTTCCGTCGACATCCTGGCACCATTTGCGACTGAGGATTCCATTTTCATTACGTCCCCAGCATTTGAGTTGTCCTGATTGCAGAAGTGCACAAGTAAAAGCGCCGCCGGCTGAGATCGATTGGACTGAGCTCGCACTTCCTAGATTAATTGTAGGTAATGCGCTTCCCATTTCATTAGGGCCATCGCCTCGATTTTCTAAATCGCCTAGGCCGAGTTGACCGAAGAAATTATTTCCCCAGCATTTCACCGTGCGGTTTTCGAGGAGTGCGCAAGTGTGACTGGCGTTCGCTGTGATTTGAATCGCCCGTGCCCCACCTAAATCGACGGAAGGAAGATAATTTCCCATTTCTCCGGATTGAGCTCCTCGGTTGAGAGAATCTCCTAATCCCAATTGTCCTTCACTGTTTTGGCCCCAGCATTTCACTTCTCCAGTCGAAAGAAGTGCACAGCTATGGGCGTATCCTAATGCAAGGGAGGTAGGAACAGCGCCGGAACCTAAGTTGACGGTTTGCAGATTATTGCCCATTTCATTTGAACGACCGCCGACAGTCGCTTGGCTAATTCCTAAACCCAATTGACCGTAGCTATTTGAACCCCAACATTTCAGAGAGTTATCGTCGAGGATGGCGCAGTTATGCCAGTAACCCGCGGTGAGAACTTTTGCGTAGCGGTGATATCCTAGGGAAACAGCTGAAAGATTGCTTCCCATTCCGCCTGCAGAATTTCCGCGATTGCTAAAGTCCTCGAGGCCCAATTGTCCGTAATTATTTTGTCCCCAGCACTTTACAGCTCCCAATGTATTCCGTGCGCAAGTGTGGTTTCCGTTCACGGTGATTAAAACGTCGATTGTGACGGTTCCATTTAATGCCGCAGAAGCGCTTGCTGGCCCCACTCCCGTTTCGTAGGTCACTTGGAGGAGGGTGTTTTGAATCCCAGGACGCAGGGGAGTGAGTCGGACGAGCGCCGAGCAACTCGCCCCTGCATTTAAAATCGTTCCACAATTTGTAGAGAGAATTGAAAACCCACTGTCGTTGAGGGAGCTTGCCACCAGACTAAATTGAGTGGCATTTCGAGCCCCGGTATTACTAAAGACAACCGTTTTCTCGTCTGTGCCTTGCATGGTAATCGGATTAAAATTTGCGGTCGTAGCTTGGATGGTGATGGAAATAGTGCCGGCGCCTGTGAGCGAGGACGTAAGATTCACCGTTGCCATCCCGTTGTGATAAGAAGCATTCAAAGTTTCGTTGATATTACCGGCAATTTGAGGCGTGAATCGGAGAACGACAGCACAAGAGGCTCCTCCTGCTAGAGTACTCGTGCAGCTATTTGTGACAACCGAGTAAGAACTTGAGAGTGCGCCCGTGCTAATCGTAAATGCCGTCGCCGTACGAGTTCCTGAGTTTGTAAAAGTTAAAGTTCTGTCAGCTGATGTGAAAAGTGGGAGCGAGCCGTAACTGGCGTCGTTTACGGCAATCACTAAAGACAAGACCGAGTTTCCAATTAAAGTGGAGACCGACGTCGCGCTGCCAACACCTGTTTGAAAAGACGCTGTTAGATTGGAATTGAATGTTCCTGTGACTGAAGGATTAAATCGAACGGTCGCGGTACAAGAGGAATTTCCGGCTAAAGTGGCTCCGCAAGTGGTTGATACCAAACTGTAAGGAGCCGTGAGTGTACTTAACTGAAAAGAAGTCGCCGTGCGCGTTCCAGTATTTGCAAAAGTAACGGTCAAATCAGTTGTCGATTGCATTGGAACATTTCCGAATGCGGCATTTGTTGCATTGATTGACAGGGAAAGTGTTCCAGAACCTGTTAAGGGGGCTGCGACGGCGGTTGTGCCGACGCCTGTTTCATATCCGATTTGCAAATTGCCCGAGAAGCTTGCCACAGTGGTGGGCGAGAAACGTGCGACGATCGTGCACGAACTACCGCCCGGCAAGTTAGGTCCGCAATTATCTGAAACATAAGAGAACGGAGCACTGATTGAAGTTGGGTTGACCGCTAATGCAGTAGCCGTTCGAGTGCCAGAGTTTGTCAGTGTGAGATTTATATTGTAATCGCCCAAAATCGGTTGAGCTCCAAAACTTCCACTGCTTACGCCCATCGTGATCGAAACGGATCCGGTTCCAGAGACAGCGACATTGAGAGTGTTTACGCTGACACCCGTGTCGTAGGTCACTCGAAGGCTTCCTGTCGAAGTAATCGGGCTTAACGGACTATATCGGACGGTAACTCCGCAGGAACTTCCGCCCGCTAAAGTGCTTCCACACGTTGTCGATAGAACGGCGAAGGGGGACGAGAGAGAACTGTTGTCGACTGTAAATGAAGTCGCTGTCCGAGTCCCGGAATTTGAGATTGTAATTGTTCTGTCTAAATTAGATTGAATGGGGATGGTTCCAAAGCTCATCGCGGATGCGGTGATGGTAATCGAAACACTTCCGGTGACACTGACGGGAGTGGCAATCGCAACTGTCGTAAGTCCATTGTGGTAGCTCGATTCAAGCGTGTCGGTGAACGTTCCTGCAGTGGTCGGTGCGCAACGAAGAACGACTTGGCAGGAACTTCCTCCGGCAAGCGATCCGCTATTACAGTTATTCGTTACAAGCGAGAAAGGGGATGCTAACGAGGCTTCGTTGATCGCGAAAGCCGTCGCTGTTCGTGTGCCTGAATTACTGTAAGTCATCGTGACATTTTTTGTTTGTCCCATGACGACCGTTCCGCAAGCTCCGCTTGTCACCGTGATATTAATTCCAATGGTTGCCGTTCCGGTCAAAGACGGGCTGAGAGATATCGTCGATGTTCCGTTGTGATAGCTAAACGGAAGCGTTGCCGAAAAACTTCCCGTTGTGATCGGGCTGAAGCTCACAACAATCGTGCAAGAACTCGAAGGAGCGAGGCTTGCACCGCAACCATTGCTGACGACTGCAAAAGGGGCGGCTAAACTTCCCACGGTAATCGAGTCTGCCGAGTGCGTGCCCGAGTTTGTGAAAACTAAGTTAGCAGTCGGTGACTGAAAGAGAGGAACACTTCCAAAATTTGCGGTCGGAGTATTGAGGACGGCAATATCGATTCCAGTGCCGTTTAAAACAAGAGTCGCTTGCTGTGTCGAGATTCCATTGAAGTAACTTAAACTTAAAGTCTGTGGGCCTCGAGATCCGCCTTGAGTAGGCAAGAAGCGAATCGAGAAGTTACAGTTGGTTCGAGCCGACGAGAGACTGCCTTGGCAGGTATCGCTGAGAACTGAAAAGTCTCCCGATAAACCTGAGGTCGAGAGGGAAGTCGCACTTAAATTTCCACTCCAGTTCAAAGCGACAGTTGTTGTTGTGGAGGTGTTGATCGTTTTCGAACCAAAATTATAAGAGGTCGGATTAAAAGTAAGAACTGCGGGAACCGCTGCGATTCCTGTTCCTTGCAATGCAACGCTCGCCGATCCTGTGGCGCCAGTTCCGTCGTCATATTGAAGAACAAAGTTGGATTGAGCCAGTCCAGCAGTTGCTGGAGTAAAGGTCACGCCCACGGAACAATCTGCGGAGATCCTCGATCCGCAGGTGCCACCGCCCGGATAACTTCCTCCTGTGAATGTGAAAGGAGATTGAATGCCTAAGAAACTTAAACCGGTCGCAGGTTGTCCTCCATAGTATCGAAACGTTAAAGTCGCATTCACGGGCGTGCCTGCGATGGCGGAACCGAAATTGTAAGAAGAGACGGTAGGAATAAGGACCGCGCCGTCGGTCGCAATTGCACTAATCGTCGCTCCAGTTTGTTGATTTTGCATTCCATCGTTGAAAGCGACTTGAAAAAGTTGACTATAATTTCCCTGCGTCGCTGGATTAAATCGAATGGAGAAGGTACAGCTCGTGCCTACTGCGAGCGTCGAATTACATCCCCCTAGGTTTTGGAAAGGGGTGAGTAATCCGGAAATGTTAATCGATGTTGCAGGAAGGGTTCCACCGGTATGAGTCAGCGTGAAAGATTTCGTCACCGCGAGACCTAATGGCGTAGAACCGAAATCTGTTGGAGCTGAAGGGGAAAGAGAGAGTGTTGCAGGCGTTGCGGCACTTCCCGTTAAAGCGACGGTTCCCGTTGCAAGTGCCTGTCCGTTGTTAAAGTCTAATGTGAGATTGCTAGAAAAATTTCCTGCACTCAACGGAGAAAAACTTAAAACCAGTAGGCAATCCCCTGTGATGACACTTCCGCAAGTGCCGCCTTCGCCGGGGTATGTTCCGCCTTTAAATGTAAATACCGAGCTTGAAAAGCTCCGTGCAGAAACAGCGGTTGCGGGAAGTGTTCCTCCGCGAACCACCGAAAAGATTTTATCGCTCAATGTGTTTGCAAGCACGGCTCCGAAACTGCCAACAGGAGATATCGTGAGAGTCGCAGGAATCACTTGAGACGACGTGACTGCGGTTAAGGTAAAGTTTTCTTCCGCAGCGTAAGCGCTATTGTGGTAGGTCATCTTCAATTTTTGCAGAGTCGTCCCGGCAACGGTCGGGTTGTAAGCGATGACCAAATCACAATCTGCCGAAACTTCTTCACCGCAAGTGTTTGAGGCGATTGAAAACGGAGCCACGAGCCCGGAGAATGTCACTCCTGTTGCAGGACGGGCGCCGAAGTAGCGAACGTGAATTGTTTTTGTGAGATTCACACCGAATGCAATGGTTCCAAAGTCATAAGACGCGTCGTCGTCAATTAAGTTGTCAAATCGAAGACTCGCGATATTGGTTGAGGCTCCGTCTAATGGAACCGAAAGAACTCGAGTGGCGTTTTCGCTGTCGTAGCTCACAGCGAATGTATTTAAAATGAACCGTCCGAGAATCGAAGGTTGATAGGTGATGCTGAGGGTGCAACTGCCTCCTCCTAAAAGCGTGTCTGTGCAAGTTCCGCGAAATCCAGGGTAAGCGCCTTCTCTAAAGGAATAAGGAGCTGTGAGTCCCGTTGCTCTTAAGTTTGTCGCAGGTTTTTGTCCGGTATTTTGAAGCGTAAAAATGAAATGGTTTAAAGAATTAATCGATTGCATTTGAAAATCGACTTGAGTCGGTGAAATCGTCAGATTGGCAGGCGACCGCGTATCGTGAAACCCACCGTCTGTACCGCCATTGCCGCCCGGATTAATGGAACCGCCATCGCCTGAGGGAATGACTGTAATCGGCTCTGTTCCGGGGGTTGAAACCGTAGGAGAAGCTATCGGAATAGGCAGGCCTGCCCCTGCAAGGCTTGATTTCTGAGGCGTCGATGTTGATGCTCCAGAACAGGCGTTTAAAGCGACAAGGAAAATCGCGCTTTTCATAATGAATAATAATTTGTGCTTTAAGTATTTCATAAGCCCTTGTCTGGATTATAAGATCGGATGGCCGGTATTTAAGTCGTGCGAGTAGCATAATTAGAAATGGGCTTGGAATTCAGAAGGGTTTCAAACAGATTGCTTAATATGAAATTAATTTCACCCTAATCTTCACATTTTAAGGTGCGGCTTTGAGGCTTTCGCCGAGCTCTAAAAAGTAGGGCTTTAAGACGGGATCTTCGAGTTGGTCCAGATGATACGCGCCGTAAGCGGGTAGAAATTTTGTGGGGGAAACGACATAAAATCGCGCTCTCGACTGTGGGGTTTTGATTTCGTAGGTCGATGCGATCTCAAGCCATTTCTTGTAAGGCAAAATATCATTTTGCAAAGGGTCTATCACGATGAAACCGTCGATCGGGTCTCGGACTAGAATCGCGACGTGAAACTGCCAAAAAGTCCCATCCAGTGTGAGCTCCCCAAGAACAAAGACCTTTACAATGGCATTTTGAGGGACTTTTTCTTGGAGGAGCCAATAATGAATCAATAGTGCTCTGCTAAAACAAAATCCGATCTGATTGCCATCTTTGATTTGATGAACATTCTCGGTCCGAGTTAAAGGATTTGATTCGATTCTTGCAAGTGTCTTTCGTGCAAGCTTTCGGTAGTTCTCCTCGGACGGATTTTCTATGATCGTCTTGTTGAGCGCTGCTAAGGCCTGAGCATTTAAGGCGGTTACTTTTTCGTGAAAGAACTGATTTTTTTTGCGGCGGAAATCTGTTTTGTTTTTGACGGGGTTTTTTTCGGAAATAATTTTCCAGTCTGCTTCAATTGACCGCATCTCTTTCTGGTTTAGTTGCAAGAGGTCTTCGTTAACCTTCTGGGTGAATGAGGGAGGCCTCTCCGGAGTAGAACTATTGAGTCGATTTAAGATAGGGATCCAGAATTCGGTGAACACGGTCGGCTCTGAACTAGCGGCTCTCTGGCTGTTACAAGCCGTTTGGACCCCTAAGACGAAGAGTAAAACGAAGATCCATTTGTATTTAAAAAACATGTTTCAGTTTTGTATACACTAGTTCGCGTAAAAAAATAATATTAGTTGACTCTGTTTCTCGGCAGCTTATTAATGCAATCAAACAATAGGCAAATGGGTTGTCTATTTAAACTACTATAAGGGGTTCTTATGAATTTCAAAAAAACGATTGCTGCAGTTGCCATTACGGCTTCATCTGCGTTTGCTCTAACACCGCCTCCAACGGCGAAAAAAACCATTTGCTTAGATGCTCGTGAAACAAATCAAGGTACGTTGATCGCGGGAGATTGTGACCAAGCGAAAAATAACGTCATTTTGAAGAAAACTATTTTGGATAATGGTTGCGCTGCCGGACAGATTTCGCTTCAAGCTCGCTCTTGGGGACAACCTGAAAAGTTCAATATCGAAGTGCACTCTTGTCTTCCACCTAACGTCGTTCAATTGTAACGAATGTCTGGTAGTACTTTAAAAGGAGTCTCCCTGGTTGGAGGCTCCTTTTTTATTAAGAGGTTTTAAGCGCGAATGGGCGGATTTTTATTTTGGCCTTACGATGAAGTTGCTTTAGAGAGTGGTGAAGAGCCACACTCTATCATTGTCAAAACTCCCTGGATTCAAGCGAAAGTAAATCTTCCCGAAGAATATCAGGAAAAGGGAGCAACGCTGCTTGCAAAATTTCAAGCGGGCGAAGTCACCCTCAAAGATATTGAAATCGTAAACTGGTTCTTTTGTAATTTTGACAGCTATCCGCTGAGTTACATTCTTGCGACGCCGAAATCGGGGGATGTGCACCGTGTTCAGGGAAATGATTTCTCGGGTGCTACCATCGAAACCGTGATTTCGAGCGTTTCTAAAGATGATGTAGAAACCGTTTCAAAAGTGCTCGCGAATCTTCCTCGTAAAGCCTTCGTATGGGATTCGGAAGCCGCACTCACGTTTTCGAAGGTCGGAAATGAAATTCATCCCGAAAGTCTGTTTACAATTGTGAGACGTTATCACTTATTAGAACTTTTAGAAAACGACATCGGAAAAGAAGTTTTTAAATTTATAGAAAATCTTCCGAGAGAAGATTTTGCCCAAGCGGTTTCTCGAATTGTGAAGCAGAATTTGTATGTCACAGAAAAATGCAATTCGTCTCTCGCTCCCGCAGTCCAAATCGCGCAGTCTGCGCGTGCTTTAGTCGAGCATTTTATTCAGCAAGAAAAAGGGCATGACAGACTTTTGACTACGGCACTCAAATCCATCGTAGAGAAGCCAGAAGAGGTTCCGGTTTCGATTCAGACGATTACTTTAATGAACCTTCTTAAACTAACGGCTGAGAGAAATTTTCTGGCATTTGCCATGGCTGTCGATTTTTTTGAAAGAAGTTCTTACGAGAAGATGGATCCCCTGGCGCTCCTCCTTTTAAAAGGTGGTTTCGACGAGGCGGCAAAGCAAATCAATCGGCATATGGATATCAACGATGCCGGCGGCCATGAAAATATGGGATTAAAATTCTTAGAGTCGATGGCTCCCTGTTCACGCGAGTATGCGCAAGAGGCATTGTATTTAGCAGAAGCTGTCAGTCTTGTAATGAATAGTGTGACGGCGTCCGCGGTTTAGAGACACTCTTATTCGGCGCTTTGAGCAAATTTCATTCGAGCGCATTCGGGGCTTAATTGTTCTTTGTGGGCTTTAAGACATTTAAGGATTCCAGGGACACCGAGTTCGGCATCCACATCTGAGCAAAAGGTCTCTGTATCTTGAGAGCAGGGGCTTTCGGGACCCTTGCGGCCTTGCGCAAGTTTCACCGCGGTATCTGGAAGTGAACCCACCATCGAGCTGATCTCGGGATCGCAAATTCCGCCAGGCTTTGGAGCTGCAATTTCGACTAAGGTGTCGTTTTCTAAATAGTGCCTATTCACTGCGGTACACTTCAACGTCGAACCAAATTTTCGAATCGTCATTAAGCTACAGGGGCCATCGGTCACTTCGATGCGATGACAATCTTTGTATCCCGTCCAGTTTTGCTTATCTGCACAGTTTCCCACGGCAGGGGTGAGATCGTTTACAAAATCTCCTTTGATATCGGGATTCTCTTTTTGACAAAAGCAGCACGCGGTTTTGGCGGGTTTGGATACCTCTTCAAGAGAGGCACGGGAGATGAGGCCCGCAGAAATATCGAGCTCCTCCTCAATGGATGCTGAATTGCAAGACGTAAAGGTCAAAGCGACTAAGCAAATCATCGGGCGATAAATGTAGAGTAAATAACGCAACGCATTCTCCTGTGTGCTTATCGTTTGACGCGAGGCAACGCTTAAGTGAAATATTATGCTTTTTTCCGCATATTCGGATCAGGGCGGGAGGGCTAAAACTTTAGCGTGCGTGGGACATCCGGAGGGCAAGTTCGGATTGGGATTCTTCGATTTATACGAGTCAAAATCGCTCCCCTGCGTGTGCTTTAAATACCAGTCTCGATTTTCGTATTTTTTCGCGAGTGGGACAAATAATTTATCTTCTTTTTCCATTTCACTCGGAGGAATTAACTTTCTCCCGAATTCTTCTTCGGCAACCGGATCAAAATGGCGGTCGAGTTGATCTGCGAGCTTCACCAATCGGAAATATAAGCTCATTAACAGCGGATTTTTTATTTTATTTTTTCGCATGATCCGGTGCTCACGGTCAGTATCGGTCCTATTAAAGGAGGATCGAAATTCGATTGCTGAGTTTTTTTCGGCATCGCCCATATTTTTGAAATCTTTTCCGTAGTAATCATGGAAGAGTTTCTCGGCGACATTTTCATCCAATTTCGAAAAATCATGATCGCTTGCAAGTTCTTCGAGGACTGCGCGATTCACATCCGGAAAAATCTCTTTATTCTCATCGTAGATTTGAAGAGTAATTTTTACGACTCGCTCTCTATGCGCCAGCATATGAATTCGATAGTCCTTAGGGTCATTGCAAAATTTAAACGTGTGACCGGCAAAAGTAGCGGTCGAGAGAAAGAGAAAAAGCGCTATGAGTAGAGATTGAAACTTCATGGAGTCTTAATTTAATTGTAACTGATTACGTGAGCCCGCCACAGGATTTTGATGAATCTATACCCGAGGAATTAGTCACCGGAAATGAAAAAGGCCCGCTCTGATGAAATCAAAGCGGGCCCTTTTCCGAAAAAAGATCTAGTTTTGGTAAGGAGTAGGTCTTTGAAGATTGCCAGGATTTATAGGTCGTGCGGGACCGATACGGCCACCGCCACGTGGGTAGACGCATTCGTCGTATTCGACGTACATCGGAGGGTTGCAGGGCCTGACCGGTACCGGAACGGCCACAGTTTTCACGATCACCTTAACCGGTTGTACAATCACAGGTTGCTTTACGACGACCTGACGTTCCACAACAATGGGTTGATCCGCAATCACCTGGTGAGGGCACTCCTCTTGTGGGCAAAGGGGTTTTCCACTGAACTGATTCTGTTGAATCGGTTGTTGTTGCAGCGGTTGCTGCTGAACAGGTTGGGGTTGCTCTGTGTAAGGTTGTTGCTGCATGGGTTGTTGCAAAGGCGGCTGAGGTTGTTGCAAGGGCTGCTGTTGTTGCTGAGGTTGCGGCTGCTGCGGCAACGGCTGCTGCTGTTGCTGCGACGGGGGCATTGCGTGCAAATTCTGATTCTGATTTTCAGCACCACAACCGACGAGCATTGTAATCACCGAGCAAAGCACAGAGAGGCGAATCGTTTTCGACATTGAAACTCCAAATTTTCTTAGGACCGTTTGAAAGAATGAGACGTGTGAATGACGCGCAGTATAAATTATTCAGAAATAATAGCAAGGTAATACTGCGCTCATTGAAATCAAACGAGCAAATTAAAATGGTGACGTTTTTTGCACGCCTAAATAAGACGGATTTCTATCTACCGGCACAGGGAGTCGGTCCGCATTTCACGCAAGGCGTGGGTACTGGGCACGGCACAATCGGCGCTGGAGCAGGTGCAAAGCACGCAGCATTCCACCAAGTTCCTAGAATCTTCGAGAGTGTGTTGAGGAGCTCCGGTTTTTTTCCATTGGCTAAGGAGTACTTTGTTTGTTGGTAATACCAAAGTTTCGCTGGGTAATTGTAAGCAGAATCTAAAAGCACTAATTGAATGTTTCCGCCTTTAATATTGGCGTCGAATTTTCCATTCGTTTCAGTCGTGTTTAAGACAACTTGGATGTAACCCTTTTCGTCTGTCTTTTCTGAAACCACTTCGTAAGCAGGGCTGTATTGCTCGTGGTTATCGATTACAAAAACATAGGCGCCTTTACCGCACGCTCTTCGGCAAAGGAGAACTTGATGAATGGGCGAGGGGGGTAATGGTCCGTTGTGGTCGAAAGAGAAATAAACCGCATGAGCGACTCCATCCGCAGGACCCATTAAATGGATGTTATTTGTCGTCTGACAATTGTAACTCGCAAAAGAAGCATCGGAACCAAAAGTGAATCCAGAAAAACTTGCGGCTGCGAAAAGAAAAAGTTTGAAAAATGTGCCCATTGATTCCTCCCAGAAATTTGAACTAAAGCTATCGTTCTTCGACATCAAGTCAAGAAAGAAAATCCCCTTTATCGACCGAGGTTCTTAAATTTAATCGCGTGAAACTGTTTTTTTGCTTGGGTGTCCTCGTAGGTGGTTGTCTTCTGTGCAACCGTAACTTCTGTTGTTAGGCCGCCTTTTAGATAATGAATATCTAATGTCCCCAGTTTTCCGTTGTATCTAAATTTCATTTCGATATGGGCGACACCGACCAGCGTAAAAAGGCCACGAACCCCTTCTTTGATCGGGTAATCGGGAAACTTCAGTGTCGTTAAGTTCCCTTGTAAAAGAGAAGCCGCATCCGTTTCGTATTCCGCAATAAACTCCTGAAGTCCGTAAAAATAAAGTTTCACAGCGACATTTTTAGATTTTTCAGACTCTCTGGAGATTGAAATCTTTCGCAGCTCGAGGGGTAAATAATCATTGTCGCCTTTTTTTAGAAAGGTATTTACCTTCTTCGAAAAGTCTCGGTGCTTTTGATCTTGCCTCATAAGCTCGACGGAAGGATGCTTATCGGTACCCAAATTAAAGACTCCGAAAGGAACGTATAATAATTCTTTGGGTCCGAACAAGGGCTCATTTTGACCTGATTCTTCATCCGGAACCTCTTCGGACTCTGTATTTCCTTGAGAATTAACTACGATTTTAGAAGAGCTCATCCAAGAGTTGGCGACGAATCCCAGCCCAAACCCCAAAAGCGTCAATGAACAAGCTTTAAAGGGAGGTCTTGCTTGTACCGATCCTGTGATACTCAGTAAACACAATAGGATGAGCGGTTTTTTTATGAATACTTCTTTAAAAATACTTCGTTCCCACCGTTTAAAGAGAGGACTTTCTCAAATTGTATTGCGATGTCAATTGCCGACGAATTTCTCTGTTAACTAGCTTTTCTTGGGGAAACTATGAGCTGCAAGATAGAGCAGAACAGCCTGGTTTATGGCGTGCCCACTCGGGACGCTTCTGAGCGTAGTTTTCGTACTGAGGTTGTTCACTGTAAGGGTTTCGCAAAACGGTCAGAAGTTCTTCGATGACCGAGTCATCGCCTTGGTCTGCTGCTTCGATTGCTTTTTGAGCGAGGTAGTTGCGAAGGACGTATTTTGGGTTTGCAAACTGCATTTTCGCGAGCCGCTCCTCATTGGAGAGAGAATCTGCTTTTACTCGGTCGAGATATTTTTGAACCCAATTTTTTAGAAGCGTTTCTTCCGGCTCCGAAAGCGCACTGTAGAAAGAGGGCTTTAGGGGGTCGGTATTTACCTTCTCCAATGAAAGCGCTGAAAGATTTCTGAAAAAAAGTGTCATATCGGTTTCACTTTGGCCTAAGACAGTAAACAGCTCATTTACTAACGTCTCGTCGTCGAGGGTTTGAATCCCTGAAAGGCCTAATTTATCGCTTAGCATTTTTCGGTGGGTAGAATCGAAAGTACTTTGAAAATCATTGAGGCCTTTTTCGAGCGCATCCGCAATTCCCATCTGTTCGAATAAAACTTTTAGGCTTTCGGCGAGGCGCTTTAAATTCCAGAGCGCGATGGCGGGTTGTCTTCCAAAACAATAACGGCCGTGTCTCGAATCCGTCGTGTTTGGAGTCCACGTCGGGTCATATCCTTCGAGCCAACCGTAAGGACCATAATCAATGGTTAGTCCCAAAATCGACATATTGTCGGTATTCATCACGCCGTGGACAAACCCAACTCGTAACCAATGCGCGACCATTAAGGCTGTGCGCGAGCAGACTTCACTAAACCATTTTTCGTAAGCTGAGGGTGAGGGCGCTCCTAGCTCTGGAAAATGTTCCGTGATGACGTAGTTTAAAAGACGTTTCAGTAAATCAAACTCGCTGTAATCGGCCAGGATTTCAAAATTTCCAAAGCGAATGAAAGTGGGAGCGACTCTGCAGACGATGGCGCCTTTCTCCGCTTGAGGATTTCCATCGTAAAACATATCTCGGATGACTTCTTCACCGGTCGTTACCAAACTCAGGGCTCGCGTGGTGGGAACCCCCAAGTGGTGCATCGCTTCACTACAGAGAAATTCTCTGACCGAGGATCGGAGGACCGCTCTTCCGTCGGCTGTTCTTGAATAGGGAGTTAAACCTGCGCCTTTGAGTTGAATTTCCCAGGATTTTTGGTTGGGATCGCGGAGTTCCCCTAACGTAATGGCACGGCCATCGCCGAGTTGGCCGGCCCAGTGTCCGAATTGATGTCCTCCGTAACGGGCGGAGTAGGGTTTCATTGTTTGGAGAATTCGGTTGCCCGAGAGAATTTCTGCCGCGGTTCGATCGGATTGATCTGGCCGCAGAATTCCGAGTTGATTGCCTAACGTCTCCGACCAGCCGATTAGTTTCGGTTTTGCTACTGGGGTGGGGCGAACTTTCGAGTAGCTTGCGCGTAGGACCGGGTGGGGAAATTGGTCTGGGTTCGAATCTTCGGGCAAGGCATCCACGAATTTTGATTCGAAAGATAAAGAGGAAAGGGGAATAGGTGGTTTCATTGGGTTCTTTGTTTACCCTGACTTGTTCTTGGATTGAAAATAGAAAATTGAAAATAGAGGGCTAAATTTCGATGGGCGAAATTTTAGCGGAAGACGGGGCTTCCGTCTCCGCCCTTTGGGCTGCGCCGGACGAGTGTAAGTCGTGTTAGGTTTATCTCTTGCTGTAGGGATTGGCGTTGACAGAAATTTTAGCGGAAGACGGGGCTTGAACCCGCAACCTTCAGTTTGGAAAACTGATACTCTACCAATTGAGTTACTTCCGCATTGCCGAAAATTGGCTGTTGTTAGCGGTAGTTAGCATGGTTCTAACGGATTTGTCTAGTTTTAATCGGTGAGTTTTTTTAGCTCGTGCTCAACTTCTCCCACCTTGTTGTTAGGGAGGTCAAACTGTGGGTTTTTAAAGTAAAATTTTCCGGCGGACTCGCGCCAGTAGTATTTTTTCTCGATGTTATTCTCTAGAGTGACGATCATAAAACGTAAGTCGTTTCCGTCCGAAGCTTGTTCAAAAACTTGGGTATTTTTAAACGGAAAATTCAAAAATCCGGGGATGCAAGTGTTCTTTAAACACAAGGGCATTGCCCAATCGGTCTCGTCTGAATTTTCGATCGCAATTTCTGCAATGCTTTTGGAGTGAGGGGGGATTTGATTGACGGTCAAAACTTCGTAGCGACCCACAATGCTTTGCATAAACTTCAAGACATCGACTGAACCTTGATCTTCGAGGGAACTTGCGAAGCTCACAAAAGAGAGGCCCATGACGATCGCTGTCAAAAGTTTCTGCATTTTTTCTCCTGTCTTTCAAATATAAAGGAAAGTGCAAAAAGAAATAGAGATATGCTGTCTCTTTTTGTAACAGAAGTTAATTCTACAGACTGGGGAGTTCGTGCTTCTTAAACTCGCTTAAAGGTTTGCCTTTTAAATCTTTCGCAGAGAGTTGGAACTCAAGGTCAGGCCATTTGACGCCAATTGCAGGGTCATTCCAGATGACGCTGGCCTCTTCTTCGGGGCGGTAAACGTCGGTGACTTTGTAGATCACAAGGGCCTTTTCACTCGTGACACAAAATCCATGAGCAAACCCTGTTGGAACCCACAGCTGGACGTTGTCGTCCGAGTTTAATTGAAAACCTTCCCATTTTCCGAAAGTAGGAGATCCCACTCGGATGTCCACGATCACATCGTAAATTTCTCCTAAGAGAACGGTCACGAGTTTCCCTTGCGCATGGGGTTGTTGAAAATGAAGCCCGCGCAAAACGCCCCTAGACGAATACGATGTATTGTCTTGGACGAATTCGGAGGGTAGTCCGACGCCTTCATAGCGGTTTTTCTGCCAAGTTTCGTAAAAGAATCCCCTGGGATCTTTGAAAACTTTGGGTTCGATAAGAAGAGGGCCGTCGAGTTGAGTCTTTTTAAACTGCATGGCAGTGGATAATGCGTAAGCTTGTCTCCACTGTCAAATATTGAAGGACTTACTTTACCGTCCAGCTAAAACTTTTCGAGGCGTAGTTGTTTTCAAAATCCCAGATTTCAATTTTGAGATCGTGATTGCCTTTAGTGAGCGGGAAAACTTGCGCCGGCTGATTTTTAAATCCAAGGTCAATGACAGGTTTTCGACAACTGTAGTTTCCGCACGCCATTGAACTGACAAAGAATTGATTTACGAAGGCGGTGTCCGAAGGGCCTCCGGGGAGTTTATCAAATTTCCAGACCGTTTGAGGACTATCACTGTCGACCGTGATTTTGATTTCATTCGGGGGATTGAAATAGACTTCACTCAAAATGAGGTCTTTTAACTCAGCAGCAATTGAGTAATTTCCTTGGACCGAATTGCCGGAGACTTTTTTTCCGTTTTTTGTGAGAGTGATATTTCCGATTTCCGGAGATTTTGTGTCGTGGAGCGGTTCTAAGAAGGCAAAGGGGTTTAGATACTCTTTGTTTGCTCCCAGAATATTTAGGTGCACGTGGTGGTAACGCTCGCCAAAGCTGACAATTCCCCACGAGAAGACTTCACCAATTTTAGTGCCGTCGGCGATTTTAGTTTTATTGGCATAAGCCTGATGGATGTTTTGTGGAATCGAACTTCTTTCGATGTGGTGGTACTGCCATAGAAAACCGTCGTCATCGAGAATCGCAATTTCCCAGTAAGCGCTCTGGCCCGGTTGATAATTTTCGATGTTAACGACTTTACCCCCGCGCGAAGCAATCACAGGGCTTCCGGCATCGGCTCGGATGTCTAAACCGTGATGGAAGTAGGCTGAAGAGATGGCACCGTAATTCTGATAGGAAGCCATCGTGTGGCCAATCGATAAAACTTTGACGGGCCAGGGGGCGCGTGGAAGGGAGGTCGTGTCCTTCGAGAAGTTTTCGAGGCGGCCCGTTGCCAGGACCGCTTTAGTTGAATGAAAGTCACGTTCAACCTGTTCATCAAACGAATGCATGAGCGAGGGTTGAGGCATGAGAGCCCCGAGCAAGAGAGCCGAGAGGATAGCGTGTTCCATTTATATTTTCTCCGTGAAAGAAAATTTTAACAAAAGAAAAGCTAATCCCAGACAAATTTAAAACCTCGCTTTAACAAGTGAGAAGGAGGGGAACTTCGGGCGGTTGTTAAGCGGCCCCTGGCGAGTGCTTCTATTCTGATTGCCAGAAATATCAGAGGTTTAAGCGCTGTTGATTTTTGTTAGGGAATCAGCAGCCACGGCTTGAGATCTGGAATCTTGTCCTGTATAC
The DNA here is from genome assembly GCA_937903155.1 of uncultured Bdellovibrionales bacterium. Taxonomy (GTDB): domain Bacteria; phylum Bdellovibrionota; class FAC87; order UBA2466; family UBA2466; genus CALCZU01. The sequence continues at coordinate 21,568 of CALCZU010000047.1, read as the reverse complement.
GATCCTTAGGTGTTTATGTTGGGTTTTAGGGGTGAAAATGAAAACACGCTTTTTAATAGTCTTCTTATTTGGCTACTCCCTCTTCGGGGCTTCGCAAGAAGTAGTTCAAAAAAACTTTTATCAAATTGATTCTCAGTCGCCCTCACATTTATTTACCACCTCGCTAGAGCGGCAAAAGATTTTCGAACTTGCCAGTCAAAATCCGGTGGCCTCTTTGGAAGTTGAATCGAAGTACGATCCTACGGGAGAGATTGGATTTTGTTTTGGCCGGGCGATGGCAGTTCATCTAATCGCACGCAATCTAGGAGTCGAAACCACTTCGATCCGAAAACTCTTTGTGATTGGAAAGTTGCAGCAGTATGAAGAGACTCCGTGGCGTTTTCATGTCACGACAATTGTGTTGGGCCAGGATCACCGTTGGTACGCGATTGATCCGATCATGACACCGCCTTTGAGCCATGGACTTCCTCAACCGATGCATGAATGGATGCGCGTTGTACAAGAGACTTGGGACAAAGAGCATAAAGCACGATTTTATGTGACTTCCTCAAACGCTGTTTTGCCCGATATTCGGCAGATGGTTGAAATTGAAAACGAGACGGGGAAAGAAATTATCGAACTCGCTTTTGATCCTGAAGAAAAACCAGGTTTTCTCCGTCGAAAAAATGTTTATCTTTTGAGCTCAGAGGCTGAAAAAACTTATTTTATCGATGTGAAAGAAGAAAAACCTCAAGACGAATTTTCGTTTTTAGGAATTTCGGTCAATCAACACCTTTACGATTTTAATAATTACTTTGTAGAGCTCCTAGAGAGTTTGGTGAGAAAATGAAAAAAAGTCTCTACCAAAGCCGAACGAGTGGGCACTTTTATGATGAGTGGGAGAGTCTTCCTGAGGAAATCAGAGAGAAAGAAAAACGGCAGAAGCTTTTCTCTTATCTTGCGCATGCACTCAATACGTCCCCCTTTTACAAAGAAAGACTGCGGCTGGTTTCCGAAGCGTCGGAATTTCCTTTAAAAGACGTTCCCATTTTAGAATCGAACGATCTCAGAGAGGTTTTGCCACCGAAGAGTGATTTGCTTGTTCAAAAGCCCAATTCTGGCTTCACCGTTTTTCAGAGTGGAGGGACGACAGGAGTTCCTAAAACAACGCTTTTTTCGACAGAAGAGTTGGATGGATTAGATCTTCCTAATGCGCGGGGATTTTTTGCGACAGGCATGACAGATTCGGACCGAGTCGCAAATCTTTGGGCTTCAGGCGCCTTGTATATGACCTTCGTACATATGAACCGAATCCTTCAGCAATATGGATGTATGAGTTTTCCATTTGCGAATCATTCGCCAAGTGATTTTATCTATGAAGTCACAAAAGCTTTTCAGATTAATTGTTTTACGGGAGTCGGAAGCGTGATGCTGAACGCGCTCAGAGAAATGACCGCTTTTGGCGATATTAAAATCGAAAAGATTTACTACGGCGGCGAGCATTATTACGAAACCGACAAAAAAGAATTGCACGAGAAATTTGGAACAAAAACCATCTTGGCGCCTGGGTACGGAACGGTCGATACCTGGTACTTGGGTTATCAGTGTCTTTTTACCGACACGGGAGTGTTTCACACTCATGACGACCAATGCTATGTCGAAATCGTTAACGAGGATTCAGGGAAACATTGCGAAAAAGAAGAAGTGGGAATGGTTTATGCGACGGCTTTCCCTCGCAAACTAACACCCATCGTTCGCTATCGGGTGGGCGATAAAGCAAAATGGTTAAAAGATCTGTGCCCTTGCGGAAGAACGACGCCACTTTTTAAACTTTTGGGACGGGGAGATGATGTTTTAAGAATTGGGTATGATTCCATCGACTATAATTCGATTCAAGACTGCGTTTTACAAACTCCGGGACTGCTCGGAAGTATTCAAATTGAAAAGCAGCGCGAAAATGGAAAAGATCGCTTAGTCATTCGTGTTGAGACCGATGCGCCTTCCGAGAATTATCCGTCGTTGTCTCAGGCTCTCGAGAATAGGGTCTTGTCTTCGCGTCCTAGTCTTAAAGATATTATTGAAACGGGAAGAATTTTTCCTTTGAAAATTGAGCTTGCGCGAACGAATCAACTCAGAAGAAATTCTCGTACGGGAAAATTAATTCGGGTCATCGACTTTAACGGAGAATCAAATCCTTGAGTGAAGGCGTTGAAAATAAGACCCATCTCGAATTGCCGCCCGATAAGATGAGTTTGCACGCGGCCGCAAGTTTTATTGATTCCTTTGCAGAGTCTTGGGGTGTCGAAAATGATAAACGCACTTATCTTCGAACCGCGACCGAGATGACATTGAATGCAATTGTTCGAAATAGTGCGGGGGATTCGAGTCGAACTCGAATCGGTCTGAATGTCTTCGAAAACGATGGGAACTTAGTGGTTGAGGTCATTAATCGAGGCGTTCCCGTTTTCTTAAGTGCTCATTCCAATGGAAGTTCCAAAATCTTTCATGAGGCGACTCAGCATCTCGACAAAATTTCCTGGGAAAACCATGGTCGCGAAGGCCAGACGGTTGTTTTGGGAATGCGACTGGGCGAGCAAGTCATCAAAGCGAATTTTCAGGCAGCGGAGTCATACTTTGGTGAAGTGGAATCTGAGAAAATTTTGATCCGTGAACTTCGAGAGGGTGAGGAGAATGCGCTTTGCCAACTCTTTTATGCGGTTTACGGGTATAGCTACATTAATGACTATGTTTATTATCCTGAAAAGATTCGAACACTCGTTGATACGAAAAAGCTGATTTCTATCGTCGCCGTTCTGCCCGACGATAGGCTTGTGGGCCATGTGGGTCTCATTCAGCGCAATGATGATCCTTTGGTTTATGAGCCTTGCTTGGGAATCACAGACCCTCGATTAAAGTCCAAAGGGGTTTTTTCAAAACTTTTCGCACGCACGATGGAGTGGGTGCGCGAACTGCCGATGCAGTATTGTTTTTTCGATTTCGTAACGAATCACGATTACAGCCAGCGTTTTGTATCTCGCTACCAGCCCATCGACTTGGCACTTTTTGTGGGATGCCAATCCAAAGACACGCAAGCAAAACTGCAAAAGTTAGGGCTCGGCCCCGATCCCAAAGAAATGGAGAGATACACGCTTCTCTATTCGCTGATTCCGAGAGTAGAACATCCTTTCGGAAAAGAAGTGCTTCTGCCCAACAATGTGGGTGAAATGTTGGGCTTTCTTTTGAAACCCCTCAATTTAAGATGGGTTCCGTCCCCTCGTTTTCATTCTTTAAGTCTGGGTGGCCAATATGAAACGCATTTGCAACCGAATCAAGGGAGTGTGATTTTCGATTTGACCTGTTCGGGAAGGGAAGCCGTCTCCAAGATCTTAAAAGATTGGCAAACGCTTCTCAGGAATGGCTACCAATATGCGGGGATTGAAGTGGCGTTAGAACAGCCGGGGCTTGGAAATCTTTACGATATTCTTTCAAGTAATGGATTCTTTGTTTCGGGATTTGTACCCTATAAAAATTCCGCGAAACTTGCGCTGCGGTTCCAGTCGATTGGTCCCACAAAAGTCGCGTTCGAAGAAATCAAAGTCTATACGGAGACCGCGAAGAAACTTTTACAAGTTGTGCGCTCGAGTTACGAGGAGAACCGAATTTTATGAAGTTAAAATATGCTGATCAAATCTGTAATATCAAAAATCCTCTCGATTGGACGGCGGATCAGGTTGACCTGATGGTAAAAGCGTGTCGAGAGATTGCAGAGTTTCATTACGAACATTCCAGAGAGATTCGTCACCTCTACCAAAAGGCTTCTTTTCTACCCGATAGCATTCAGTCAGAGGAGGATTTAGAACGCATTCCAACTTTGGGAGTTGCTGCGATGAAATCTTATTTGATTTTATCGAGGCCAGAATCTGAAGCGGTGTTGAAGCTGACGTCTTCCGGAACGCGTGGGCAGAAGACTCAAATCTGGCTCGACCAGGCAAGTCTCGATCGCGCGCAAAATATGTTGGACGTCTTGTGGGAACAAGAAGGTCTTACGTCCGATAGACCCACCCACTACGTGAATTTTATTTACGATCCGGAAGAAGCGAAAGATCTCGGGATTTCGTTCTCTGTGAAAAATGAAGAACGCTTTGCCCCGGTGAAGAGTTCTTACTTCACGGTAAAAAAAGATAAGACCGGTCAATGGGAATTTCGCAAAGAGGAAACGATTCGACATTTGGAAACGATCGCAAAAGAAGGTTATCCCGTCCGCTTTTTTGGGATTCCGAGTTTTATGTTTGAACTTTTGGATTGGATGAAAGGCAGAGCTCCAATCAAACTTCCTAAAGGCAGTATGATGATGACCGGAGGAGGTTGGAAAGCGGCGGAAGACAAAGCAGTGACACGCGAGGCCTTTCGAAGGTTAATCCAAGAATATTTTGGAATGGAAGACGCTCTGCTTCGAGATGGTTATGGGATGGCAGAGCATGCGGCCCCCTACATGGAATGCCGACACCATCGTTTTCATATCCCCGCCTATAATCGTGTTTACGCGCGCGATCCGGTGACGATGAGAGTATTGCCCAAAGGCGAAGCCGGACTTTTAGAATTTTTAACTCCGCTCAATACGATGATGCCAAATCTTGCGATTCTCTCGACGGATATGGGAAAGCTCGATGAAGCTCCTTGTACTTGCGGCTGGAACGCGCCGACATTTACGCTTTTAGGTCGCGGTGGAATTTCGAAACACAAAGGGTGTGCGTTGACCGCCAATGAAATCGTGAAAAGAGACTGAGGGTTTTATGCAGAAGAAACGTTTTATTTTTGGCAATTGGGAAGAAACTTCAGCCTCTTTGACCCGACAAGATGTCGTTCGGATTTGTAATCTCGCGGATTCCAAACAAAAGAGTATTCGCAGCTATCCTCAAGACAAGATTTTAAGGGTGTGTGGAGAACTGCAAAAACTTTGGAGCAATCCCGAATACATCTATCGCCAGGAGCTTCTAAACGAATTGCCTGCAGTGACGGGATTTTCAAAAGAAATGATTGTGCTGGCACTCGAAGAGCTCGCAAATGTTTTTGACCCTGCACTTTTAGAACGAAAACTTAAAAATGAATTAAAAGGCTTATCCAGGACTCAGTGGACGTTTGATCCCAAGACTGGGACCTCGAGTCTTTTTCAGCCTTTGGGAACGGTTCTACATATTCTTTCGGGAAACGTGTTTCTTGTGGCCGTGGGTTCGCTCATTGAAGGTTGGATCACCGGAAATGTCACGATTCTGAAAATGTCGTCATCCGAGACGAGTTTTCTGCCGCGTTTTATCGAGTCGCTTCGAGAGTGCGACCCCGAAGGCATTTTGACCGAGTCCCTCGCGGTGATTGATTACCCCTCGTCTGAAAAAGAAGTGATCGAAGAATTTAAAAAACGCGTCGATGGAATTTTGGTCTGGGGCGGGGAAGAAGCGGTCAAAGCCTATCGAAACGGTTTGCCGGCACGGACCCGAATCATTTTGTATGGACCGCGCTTTAGTTTTGCCATCGTTACGGCGGCGGGTTTAGTGGAACAGGGAATTGAAACAGTCGCAGACAAGTTGTCATTAGAACTTGCGATCTGGGATCAGAACGCTTGTACAGCGCCTCAAGTTTGCTTTGTCGAATCGATGGAGAAAGCGCTTTTGCTCGCACCCGTCTTAGCGGATAAATTGCGAGGAAGGGCGAAGGAATTACCGGCGGGAAGTCTCGATCCCAATTCGGCCGTTGAAATTCAAAAGTGGCGGAGTGTTGCAGAAGTGGCACACGCAAGAGGCGAAGGCGCCTGTTATTCTTCTCTCTCGAATGTCGACTGGACGGTAATCGTCAAAAAGGAAACGCATCTTGAACCTTCACCTCTCCACCGTACAATCAAACTTGTTCCCTTTGATCAATGGGAAGAAGTGACAAGCCAACTTAAGGAAATGCGTGGCTATCTCCAAACGGTTGGTCTTTCCGCATCCCAAAAAGAAAAGGGCGAGGTCTCTCGACTCCTTCTCTCTGAAGGGGTTCTTCGAATTTTAGAAATGGGCGGGATGTTCGGCGGCGAGATAGACGATCCTCATGATGGACTATTTGATTTGCCGCAGTTTGGAAATACTGTGTTTACGAGACTGAATCTTCCATCAACCGAACACCATCCTATCGATTGTCTTTCGGAGGCAGAGCGGAAATCGCTTTTAGATGAAAAATTTCGCTCTTTGATGGATACGGCCGCTCGCACCGATTTTTATAAAGAAGTTTTTAATGAATCTCGTCCGACGTCGATTGAAGAAATTAAGAAACTTCCTTTGTTAGCGCGAGACCTTCTGGATAAAAACATTCCCCCGAAATCCGCATTGGGACGAGGGCTTGCAAGCCAGTTTCCTGTGGGAGGCTACGTCGCAAGAAGTGGGGGATCGACTGGAGAACCTAAATTCAGCGTTTTCGATGGTGAAGACTGGGAAACGTTAGTTTCTGAAGCGGTACGAGTTTTAAGAAACTGTGGTTTAAGGCCAGGTGATCGAGTCGCAAACTGCATGTTTGCAGGCGATATGTATGGCAGTTTCGTTTCTTTCGATCATATCAATTTTCGCGCGGGTGCAATGAGCTTTGCCTTTGCAGGACAAGTCAGCCCAGAAGTCTTTTTAAAAACGTGGAAAGAGTTTCGAGTCAATGTCGTTGAAGGAATGCCGACGACTTTAATTCCACTTTTTCAACAAGTCCTTGCTTTAGATCCCAGCTTTACGATTGAAAAAATGATCTATGGCGGAACACCATTGACTCCGCATGATAGGGCTTGGCTGACGGAAAAAGTCGGGATTCGCCGAATCGCTTCCATCATCGGCGCAAATGACGGGGGACACTACGCGTTTCAATGCGAAAAGTTGTCTGGAAACCTTCATCACACCGTGGATGACTTCAACTTTGTCGAGATTGTGGACGAAGCAGGTCAGGAGGTTTCGGGCGATGAAGAAGGTAAAATCTTAATTACGAGCTTACGCAAAAAAAATTACCCTCTGATTCGCTATGAAATTGGCGACAAAGGCCGTTGGGTTGAAGGCCCTTGCAGCTGCGGTCGGACGAACCGTGTTTTTGAATATTTAGGAAGAAGCGATGATACGGTTTGCGTGGGCATGATGAATTTTCGTTATTCGGATCTTTTAAAGTCTTTAAAGGATTTCTCGTTTTCAGTGCTTCAACTTGTTACTCGTGCCGATGCGAGTGGGGAAAGTCTCATTGTCCGAGTCGAAGCTGAGGGAGATGCTGCGATGCTCGCGCGCGAACTCGAGTCGCAAGTCTATGCGAATCTTCCCGTCTTAAAGAAAAGGGTGGAGGAAGGCTATCTCGCGTCGGTCACTTTCGAAGTGGTTCCTCCATTTGCACTTCCTAGAAATCCACGCACCGGAAAAGTAAGGCTCATGATCGATGAACGCTTTTAGTTTTTTTAAAAGAAATCCCAACTTTGGCTTAGTGTGGATAGGGCAGGTCTTAAGTCAAACGGGAAGCCGCATGTACCAAATCGCTCTGATTTGGTGGCTTCTCTCGAGCTTAACTGAAGGAACGGGGGTCTTTATGGGACTCTTCATGGTTGCCTGCGCGCTCCCTTCAATCCTCTTTGTGAAACAAATTGGAAAAAGTATTGAGTCGCATTCGAGTCGAATGATTCTCATTCGAAGTGATGTGCTAGCCTCTCTCTTGCTATTTTCGGTAGCGCTTCTTTTAAAATTCTCGTTCTTTTCTCCTTACGCCGTTTTTGCGGTGGGGTTTTGTGCGGCGATTTTACAGGCCTTTATTGACCCGACTTTAAACAAGTCGATCCCTGAAGTCGTTGCGGATACGGATGCGGAAACTGCGGTAGCTCTGATTACGACGACCCAATCTATTGCGAATTTTTCGGGTGCGGTATTGGGAGCGCTTTTGATTCAGTCTATGGGAGTTTCTGGAACCATTGGGTTCGCAGCTTTTGGTTATTTAATCTCTTCGAGTTGTACGTCTTTTGCTCAATTCAAGACTTTGAAATCCACGGAGACTCCTTCGCAAGAGTCGGGCTGGGAAGTGCTTCAATCCATGCCGTTTGTGAAAAAACTACTTTTAGGTTTCGCCTTGACGAATTTTTTTGGAAGTCCGGTCCTAGTCATTCTTCCCATCTATACCAGAAAAGTTCTCATGGGAGATGCGCACCTTTTAGGTTTTTTAGAGGCCTCGGTGTGGATGGGGTTGATTGCAGGAGCATTTCTTTCTAAATTGGTTCACCCAAAAATTTCACAGACAAGTCTCATCGCGATTTGCGTTGCCTTCTTTGGAATTGGGCTTTCGATTCCCGGCTTGATTGCGCATCCTATTGTTTATTCTGCCTCGCTTCTGACGATCGGCATTGCATTGGGAGTGAATAACGTGAAAGTCATGGCATATTTTCAATCGATTGTTCCCAACGAATTGAAGGGGCGCTTTTTTAGTCTTTTGCAGGCGGCAATTAGTTTCACTTTCCCAATTAGCTACTTCCTGTTTGGAGCGTTGACAGACTACATCTCGATTACGCATGTTTGCTTAATTCAAGGATTCGGCGTACTGGGCTTGAGCGCGTTTTTCTTTAGCCTGTCTCCCTCGCAGACTCTGACAGAGTCAGAGGTGGCCGTTTGAATCCCGTCAATCTGATAGGCGATGTCTATTATAGGTTAGCGGAAGCTCGCGATGTGTTTCCATTGATGAAGCTCTATCAAATTGGTTCGATTGCTGGGCAAAAGGACAGCGTTTTTTTAAATTGCAGTACTTTGCTCGAGTTCATTCAGTCTCAGAATTCGGTATGGATAGTGGCTGAGCGAAAAGGAGAATTACTTGCGGTCTTTTCGATGCTTATCGACCGCGAAAATCGCCTAGCGAAGATCAACCGTCTCTACATCGATCCGGGGTGGGATGATTGGGAGAGGCTCTTAAGAGAAGGCCTGCCCCTTCTAGTGAGATATCTGAAAGACCAGAAGAGAAATATCGAAGTTCTTTACGTTACCACTCGAACCTTTACGTTAGAACAACAAGAAGTGATCCTAAAAATGGGTTTTAAGATCTTAGGCGTGTTTCCGGTTTCGCCCGTTCACGAGCAATCCTCGGTCAATGGGCTGACGGCTCTATTTTTCGAAGATGTTCTATCTGAAAGACGGTACCAAGATTTTTCTCTGCATCCGATCGTGAAGCCTTTCTACGAGCTCGCGCGCAAAGAGTGCGGGTTACCAGATCTCGAAGTTTCGACTCATACTAAATTCGGCGCGATGGAATATTCTCCATTGCCGCCTTTGGAGCTGATCTACGCGCCTCAATTTGTTTCGCGACGTTACCAGAAATTAGAAGAACGAAAGTCGCTTGCGATCCATTTTTATCCCTTTTCGAAACCAAATACCTTAATTACCGATGCGGATGGCAAGGTTGAAATTTACGTGAAGGCAATGAAAGACTCACACATGGCGACGATTATTGCCGAGCGGATGGATTTCTCGGTGAATCCGACAGAACTCTACAAAAAAGTTTCACTCATGCTTGCGAAAGAAAATATTAACTACGTCGAAGTGATTAACGATGCGGCAGACACCTGGGGAATCGAGTGTATCACTGAAGCAGGCTTCTTACCTTGCGCTTATTTTCCATGCCTAAAGAATCAAGGTGAGGGACGCCGGGATTACGTGATATTAGCCCGCTCTTTCGAAAGATTTTTTCTCGATAAAAAAGATATTTCCCAAGCAAATCCCAAATATCTCGACTTCTGGCGAGAGTATTACAAACTCGAAGTGCGCGACTATCTAAATACCTAACGTTCTATTCCACCAAAACTTGATTCGAGATTTCATTTTTATCAAGTGCCGTTGCTGGAAAATGCTTTTGAAGCTGCGAAGCTAAGGACTCAATGCTGTGGCAAACGGCGTTGACGGCTTTACCGGCTTTAATTCCTTCGACGATCTTTCGCGCCTCGTGAACCCAAACGGTTTCGCCTAAAGCTTTATGAGCATTGGTATCGGCGACAATCTGCACCCGTCGCTCGGATTCAGAAAGATAGATTAAGACGCCATTATTATTTTCGGTCGAATGTACTCCTCGCTCGACAAACTCGGCAAAGGCCGCACGGTGCACTCGTAAATTTAAAACCGAGGCAGGGATAAATTTTCGAATCGCAAACGACCAACGTCCAATGGCATAGAGGACGACAAAGCCAAAAAACTGAGATGCTAAGAGGGCGTCAATCGAGGGTTCAAAGTTTTTGGTTGAAAGAAGATACAGAAGAGATCCACTGACGATTCCGATAAATCCTAATCGAAGCCTCGCTGAAGTATAGGGATCACTTTTCTGCACCGACAAGACCACAATCTGTCCCGAAAACAGAGACTCCGATGTTTGAATTTGGGCCTCTATCTTTTTAAGCTCATCTTCTTTAAAAAGTCTCTTCATAATGTCTGTCCTCTACCATCTATCTGAAGCGCCTCCGCCCCCGAAGCCGCCCCCCCCACCACTCCAGCCACCGCTTCCGCCGCCAAAACCGCCGCCGCCCCCAAAGCCACCGCCGCCCCAGCCTCCACCGCCGAAGCCACCGCCAGGAAAACGTGGAAAGAAAAAGGAACGGATAAACATAAAAATAATGACGACGAGGAGTAAAAGGAGTGTGACTTTCGAACCCGGATTTCGCTGAGGGGCCTCTTCTGGCAGGATCTCCGCGCCTGAAGTTTTTTGAATTCGGGTTTCGGCATATTGGATGAGTTTGAGAACGCCTTGAGCAGGCTGCTGGGCGCGCATTGCGGGTTTTAAAATCTCGGCGAGCATGCGTTTAGAAATCGCGTCGGGAATGTCTCCTTCGAGACCGTATCCCACTTCGAGGCGCATCCGCCGTTCGGCAGGGGCGATGACCAGGAGCAGCCCTCGATCTTCACCTTTCTTTCCCATTCCCCATTTTTCTGCCACTTCGAGTGAGTACGATTCGATCTCCAACCCTTGGAGGGATTGGGGAACGAGAACGGTCATCTGTGCGTTGTTTTTCTTCTTAAATTCGACGAGCGAATTTTCAATGGTGCTTTTGTCAGACTGGGAAAAAAGCCCAACTTCGTCTACCACGGGCCCCGAGAGGGTGGGCACTTGGATCGCCCCTGCGGTCAAACATTGGAGCAAAGCGAGTGCAAAGAAAAATCTCAAAACTTCACCTGAGGATTGGCTTTTACGCTTTCAGCGACGGTAAAAGCCTCTCGGGTTTTTAAGTGGAGAAGATAATTCGCGGTAAGATTCGTAGGAAAGGATCGAATCTGGGTATTATATTGTGCAACCTTGTCGATGTATCTTTTTCGAGCAACCGCAATCCGATTCTCCGTTCCTTCAAGCTGGGCTTGGAGATCTCTGAAGTTTTCATTCGATTTTAAGTCGGGATATTTTTCGACTACGACTAAAAGTCGTGAGAGAGAAGAGCTTAAATTACTTTGAGCATCCTGAAAGCGCTTAAACGCCGCGGGATCTGAAAGATTATCTGCTTTTAAATTGGTTTGAGTCGCTTCGGAACGGGCTTTGACAACCGCTTCAAGGGTTTCTCGCTCTTGTTTGGCGTAACCTTTCACGGTTTCGACAAGGTTTGGGATTAAGTCATTTCGACGTTGGTACTGGTTATCGACTTCACTCCAAGCGGCTTTCACTTCCTCATCGAGCGATTGCAAACTGTTGTAACCGCAACCGGAGAAAAAAATCAGGGAAAAAACTAAACTCAATTTTACTAGGGCTCTCATTCGCACTCCTTCAGTGTAAGAAGAAAGTATATGACACAAACGAACATAAAATCAAACCGGATGGTCGAAGCCGCCAGGTCCCCCAACTTGAGTTAGTCAATGATGTGGAATAGCATATTTGTATCACCGGAAAGGCAAGCTCAACTTGATATCTCATTTCCTGAAGAGTCGGGTAAAGAACTTAGAGTTAGCGTTTTGTTTGTCAGCGGTCTTAGGCGTTGCGCTTTTTCTTATTTGGCGGGTGAAATACGGGGTTGATTTTACGGACGAGGCGTTGACCTATGCGGCCCCTTACCGATTCTTTCTCGGGGACCAACCCTTTCGAGACGATTTTTTTGTCTATCAACTTTCGTCTTTAATCCTTTATCCAGTTTTAAAATGTTTTTGGCTGATTAGTGGTCACACTGACGGCACCGTGATTTTCGGTCGCTATCTCTATCTTTTTTTCTCAGGCCTGGTCGCATTTTCGATTTATTACTGTTTGAAAGACCTCGTCCCCAATCGGGTACGCGTTCTCATCGCGTTAGTGGCTTGGGTTTTTGTGCCCTTTAAAATTTTTGCGCTTGGTTACAATCCTTTGGCGATTGGTTTTCTCACTTTTGCATTTTTTTCCTCACGACTCGCACCCTCTCCGGAAATGCCCAGACACTCGATTTTTTATTTTGGATTAGGGCTCTTTCAAGGATTGGGAGTTTTCGCATATCCCAGTTTGGTTCTTACCTTCGTGCCTTTAGGCATTTACTTTTGGAAAAAGAATGGAATTGGCTCACCGTTTTATTATTTTATGGGCGCTGTCCTCGTGCCCATTGTGATGTTTCTAAGTTTTGGAATCAGCGTGAAAGATTTTATCGCTTCGGCGCAATTCATTGCGAATGCTAGCTCCAGCTCGGGGCATGCGTGGAACGCAAATCAAATTCTTGTGCTGATGGAAGAAGCGGTCAGCTTATTCCGCTGTCGAGTTCTCCATTTGATTTGGATTCTGGCGTTTTTGTATTCGGTAAAAAAGAAAAATCAGTTTCTAACCCTGATTTTGGGAATCCTGTTTCCAGTCTTAGCATTTTTTTCAAATGCTAGCTCTCGAGGCGGACCGGGGGAGCGGGGATACATTATTGAATTCGCGGTCGCGGGGATTTATTTCTTTTGGCTTCTCTCACGAACGGCGGAGGATTGGAAACTTTTTAATCTGATTTGCATTCCATCAATGATCGCGGGAATTATTTTTGCTTGGAGTAGCAATAACGGATTGCCTCATGCGGCGCTCGGACTTTTTCCGGCGGCCTTAGTTTCCCAACTTTGGCTTGTTAGACTCATGCGAGCAGAAAAATCAGAAAGTCCTTTGCTTTTTCTCTCCTACTTACCGCTTGTCCTCACCCTTTGTATGTCGTTACGAGAAGACACGACCGTCTTCATGGACGATCCCTTAAAGACTTTGAAAAGCCCCATCCAAAACGGAATTTTTAAAGGCCTTTATACGAGTGAGAGAAAAAAACAATACTGGACGGAAATGTCACGACTTCTTGAAAAAGATCGCGAGCGTGACACGGGAAGAATTGCATTCTATCCGCATTTTCCGGCAGGGTATTTAATGACGAAGATGAGACCCGGGACTTACACCGTTTGGGGAGGTTGTCCTGAAGGGATGGGGAAGTGTGTGGAGTCGTTTAAATCAAAATCTCAAGCTCCCGATGTGTTCGTCCAAGTCAAATCACTTTATTACAATCAAACTCGGACGGACGTTTTTGAAACCCCCGACCAAGATAAAATCGTAAACGATTTAATCTCCCAAGGAGCGATGCAAGAAGACTCCGCAGACATCAGAGTCTTACGTTTGTCGAAGTAGAGTTGCTCTGTTGAAAAGATCGAAAATCCGTCATTGCGAGGGTGCGTAGCACCCGCGGCAATGACAGATCTCTAATCTCTTTTCAACAGAGCAAAGTAGAGTCTACTCGGCAGGCTGTTTATACAAGCGTTTTTCTGCCGGCAGGTAGTACTCGTCGTAGTTCGAAGGCACTTGCGCCAAAAATCCTAGTTTTTGAAGCGTTGCTTCGGGCACGTGACTGAGGTCCATGCCTTTCATAGCGCGAGGAATATCAATTCTTTGCTTCATAAAAGGCCGGCACATATTGATCGTTAAAGCATGGCGCCAGAGATTTGTTTTATTGATCCCTCCCGAATGCCAGAGGCGGGCGTTAAAAAACAAAACGCTTCCGGCAGGGGCGATGAGTCTCTTAGCAGATTTGTAAAAATCTTCTTCCGTGGGAGGCGTGATTTGATTTTGGCTGCGGGGTAAAAACCAAGTAGCACCATTGTCTTCGGTAAAGTCATCGAGCAAAATAGTGGCTCCCATATTCGTGATATACTCCGGGATAAGTCTCGGACAATCGACGTGAATCCGCGTAGAATAATTTTTTCCGGCAGGGGGCATCGAGGAAGAAGTATACGCGTAAATAATGCAACCTTTTCCTAATACCGCATTGAACGGAGTCATGAGCTTTTCATTTGCGAGTAATTCTAAAAAACTTCCGCCGTAGAGTGAACACAGAAGCACCATCCCGTAGTCGGAATATTGCGAATGGCCGTGCCATTTCATTTCTTTTTCAATCGCTGCAATTAATTCGAGTTTTGCCCGTTTTGCGAAATCGGGAGAGAGGGTGTTCTCCTGGATGTAATATCCTTCTTGTTCAACGACTTTCTTAATCTCAAGTGCCGTGGAGCTGGACATAGGTCCTCTTTTGTTCAAAGTCACTTTTCACTAAATAAACCGGCCGTTGTTGAACTTCTCGTAAAATTCGGCCGACATAGAGGCCGACGACACCTAAAACAGCCATCTGCATGCCTGAGAAAAACACAATGACGGCGATGGTGCTCGTATATCCAGGTCGTAAGTTCACAAAGAAAAGTTTTTCGATAATGAGTAAAGAAGCGAGGAGAAAGCCAGTAAAGGCGACGAAGAGACCAAAGTACACGCAGAGTCTCAGGGGCATATCGGAGAACGAGATAATCGACGTAAAAGCCATTCTGAGACGTCTTTTTAAAGTGTAACTGCTTTTTCCCGCGCTTCTGGGACGTTGTTCCGTCGGCAGGTAGCCGTGGGAAAAGCCAAGCCAGCTTTCCAGTCCTGGTAAGTAGCGTGAGCTTTCGTTTAATTTACAGTATGCGTCGATGAACTGGCGAGTCATGACTCTCAAAGTGGAACAATTTGTCGGCAATTGAAAACCGGTCAGCGTATTTAAAATAGAATGAAAACTTTTGGAGAGCAGATCTCGGAGGAATTCGGGCTTGCGATTGGTCCTGAGGGAGGTAACGATGTCGTGATTATTTTTCTTTAAGTATTCAATTAACGTTAAAATGTATTTGGGTGGATCTTCGAGATCGACGTTCAGGCTTGCAACGTACTTCCCCTTCGCCTTTTCGTAGCCGCAGGTGAGCGCAATATGTTGTCCAAAATTACGGCTGAGCTCAATCACTCGAACAAAATTAAATTCATTTCTTAAATTTTCGAGATGGGTTTGAGAGTCGTTACTACTGCCATCGTTGACGAAGATAAGCTCCAAAACATCGCTGAGAGTTGGGAGTTTCAAAGCCTCTTTAAAAGAAGTTTCTAACTCTATGCAGAAATCTCGGGCGAGGGAACCATCGTTAAAAATCGGAACTATGATCGAATATTCCAGAACGGACATGGTGATAAAAGTATATCATAATTGAGAGGAGGGCAGAGTATGTCTAGCAAGCAGCGTGTCGCAATTTATGGTTCTAAAGATTATGCAATTCTTGTCGGAAGAATGGCTCGAGAGTGCGGGCACGAAATCATCGGATTTATCGACGACTTCGAAACTTCTTCGAAGACGCTTGGAAGTTTTTTAGATTTCTCAAAAGCGAACTCCCCTTCGTCTACGACAATCGCGATTGGAATTGGATATAAAAACCTCTCCGCTCGCGCTGAGGCCATGCTACGGGTAAAAGAGAAAGGCTACGAACTTGCAAAGCTCATTCATCCTAAGAGTCACGTCAGCGATCGATCTGAAATCGGCGAAGGGAGTATCCTGATGGCCACAGCCTATTTGGATGAAACCGGTCGGTTAGGAAAGGGCTGCGTGGTTTGGCCGGGAGCCGTCATCAATCATGACTGCGTGATCGGAGACAACGTTTTTATTTCACCGGGCGCTATTATCTGCGGTTTTGCGAAAATAGGAGCGGGATCTTTTATTGGAGCGGGTGCTGTGATCGTGGACGGAGTGACTCTCGAAGCAAATAGTTTTGTTAAGGCGGGGAGCCTTGTGAAAAGTGATCAAAAATGAAAGTCGCCGTTCTTCAGTCTAACTACCTTCCTTGGAAAGGTTACTTCGATATCATTCGCCAGAGTGATGTTTTCGTTTTCTACGACAATGTGCAATTCACGAAGAATGATTGGAGAAACCGCAATCAGATCAAAACTCCGAAGGGATTAGAGTGGATCACCATTCCCGTCGGTTCGAAAATTCATCGTTTGATTGAGGAAGTGAAAATTGAGTCGTCCGACTGGCAAAAATCTCATTGGGGAAAGATTCAAGCCAATTACAAAGAAGCAGCACACTTTAAAACCCATGCACCCTTTTTTGAGGAGATTTTTCTGAAAAAAAAATGGCAGTCTCTTTCTGAATTTAATCAGTGGACGATTCAAACTATCTCGAAAGAGATTTTAGGAATTGGAAAGACGCGGTTTCTCAATGCTTCCGATTTTGATCTGCAGGGTGCACGCCAAGACAAGCTCATCATGCTCTTAAAAAAAGTTGGAGCAACGAGCTATCTTTCTGGGCCTGCCGGAAAAAACTACATCGAGCCTGAGAAGTTTAAAGAAAATCAAATCCAGTTAGAGTATATCGACTATTCTAAGTATCCTGAATACTCGCAACTCTATCCCCCGTTTGTCCACGGCGTATCTATTCTAGATCTCATCCTAAATTGCGGTCCGGACTCAGCAAAATCCTTCTAATTGGAATGCTGCAGCATCGCCGACTTTCTATTTTTAACATAAAGCGGTAAAATAGAGTTCTAGCTACCCCTTTCCACCAATCCATTTTCAGACTGAAAACGCGGAGATCCAAATGAACAAAAAAACGTTCTTTATCAGCGTCATCGTGGTGTTTTCCTTAGGCACACTGATCTTCTTCGGAGAAGTCTTTTTGAGACTGAGAAGACATGAGTTACTCGACTTCGACAATTACTTTGTCAAGTTTCGAAAAACAAAAGCGGCAACTTGCCTCGTCACTTTTGACGAAACGCTGGGCTGGGTCTCTGAATCAAATGTCACCGAAAGACGAAATAATTACCGAACTCGAGTGACGACTCGAGACCATGGAATCCGAATCAACTCCGTTCAAAACAAAGTCGATTCAAAACTCCCGCCGATTTTAGCCGTGGGAGACTCCTTTGTTTTCGGAGATCAAGCCTCTAACGAAGAATCTTGGCCGAGTCATCTCGAAGCCAAGTCGGGTACTCGCGTACTGAATGCTGGAATGTGCGGCTATGGAATGGACCAATCGTATTTGCGTGCAAAGCAACTCGTCGACATCTATCAACCTTCGACGTTGATTTATAGTTTTACGTCATACGATATTCCACGTTCCCGGGATAAATTTATTGCCGACACGTTTGCCGACGACCCAAAACCCTATTTTGAAACAGAAAATGGAGTTTTTGAATTGAAAGGCGTTCCCCTTCCAAAACCCAAAGACATCCACGAAATGAATCTCCCTTTCCTCCACCGGGTGGTTGGAAAAAGTGCCTTCTTTTCCTTCTTGATGGAGCGACTCGCTCCGAACTATTGGTGGAGTATTAAATTACCTGACCGAAAAGTGGCATCGACGCACGACGAACCCGAAGCCGTCTCTTGTCACATCGTGAAATTAATTTCAGAAATGAGTCGCGAAAAAAATATCCGCACGATTCTTTTGCCGCAGCCATTTTATGAACTCGACCCAGCAGACGGACAAGTACTCGAAAAAGTGGTCGCCTGCGCCAAAGAAAACTCACTTGAGGTTTTAGATATTACCGAGGCACTGAGAGAAGCTAAGTCGAATCGCAAGGCAGAATTTGATACGTTTTATTTCAGTTACCCGAATTCGGACGGTACCGTGGGACACGGTCATATGACCAACGCTGGAAATAATTTCGTTGCAGAACAAATTCATAACTATCTAAATCCAAAAGTGACTCAGAACTAAGCTGCCATCTGGGTCGGCATTTCAAAAGCTGTTACTGCTTTTACAACTCTTTCGACGTCCTGGGCAGTCATGGTATTGAAAAAAGGAAGCCTGAGTAGGGTGTCAGAAGTTTCATCTGTCACCGGGCAAACTGTTTTCTCTCCGCCTAATTTGCGCCCCATAGGAGACGAGTGAAGAGGGATGTAGTGAAATACGGGGAAGATATTCTGAGCTCTTAAAGATTCGATTAAACTGTCTCGCGTTTCGAGCGATGGCAGTTTGATGTAAAACATATGATAAGCCTGGTCGCAGTTTTTAGGAACGTAGGGCAATTCCACACCGTTCACATTGGCCCAGCTCGAGAGTGATTTAAAATAATTCTCCCAAAGGTTTTTTCTTTGAGTTTGAATCCATTCGTAGGTCTCAAGTTGTGCCCAAAGAACCGCAGCCAAGATATCTGAAACGAGGTAACTCGATCCCACGTCGACCCAAGTATATTTATCGACCATTCCCTTCATAAACTTGCTGCGATTGGTTCCTTTATCTCGCAGAATTTCGGCTCTTTCGATGTACTTCTTATCGTTGATGAGAAGGGCGCCGCCTTCGCCGCAGCTGATATTTTTTGTCTCATGAAAGCTTTGAGTCGCAAGCGCACCGAAAGTGCCTAGGAATTTTCCTTTGTATTTTCCAAAAAGCCCGTGAGCATTGTCTTCGACGACTGGAATCTGATGGCGATTTGCAATCTCCATAATTTTGTCCATTTCACATGCAACACCGGCATAGTGAACAACGACGATTGCTTTCGTTTTTGGCGTAATCAATTTTTCTAGTTTTCTTTCGTCTAAATTCAAAGTGTCTTTTCGAATATCACAGAAAACCGGCTTCGCTCCTAAAAGTGCAAACGCATTTGCCGTAGAAACAAAGGTGAAAGAAGGAACGATGAATTCGTCTCCGGGGCCGAAGTCGAGAAGGTGCGCGCACATTTCAAGCGCGTCAGTACATGACGTCGTAAGAAGTACTTTTTGAGTTCCTAGAGTTTTTTCTAAAAAGGATTGGGATTGCTTTGTAAAAGGGCCGTCACCTGAGATGTGAAGCTGTTCGAGCGCTTTTTGGATGTAGGTTAACTCTTTGCCGCTAAAAAACGGTTTATTAAAGGGGATTTTGCTCATAAAATTGTCTCGAGGTGCGTAAATCGCCTCTGAAAGGTCGATATCTTCTTTTCGGTTCTTTTGAATTGTGACTAAAGCGTGAAAGAAATAAGGCGAAAGGCGCATTATTTCAAATCTTTGCTAGTGGACTGCACGGTGCATTAATGACGAAGTCGAGAATGACCTTGAACACTATCGCGACGCTTTGCTTCCTCTTCGCCGCTATTCTTACCTACGTGCGACTTTTTTGGGGAGTCGATTTTACGGACGAAGCTTTTACGGTAGCGCTCCCGTATCGATTTGTTTTAGGGGATAAGCCTTTTCTCGACGATTTCTCAATGGCTCAATCCTCAGCAATCTTCTTAATCCCTTTGAGTCGACTCTTTCACTTTTTTAATTCTGAAAACTCCAGTGTCGTCTTGTATTTTCGCCATCTGTATTTCGTTTTCTCTTTAGGGGTCTCGCTGCTCATTGCAAAATCTCTGTTCGAAAATTTCTCAAGCGCATTGGCGCTGCTCCCCGCTGCACTATTTTTACTTTTTATTCCGGATGGGATCCCCAATTTAACGAGCCAAACCCTCAGCATCGGTTTTTATTTCATCGGAATTTTATGGGTACTGATAAGGTCGGGCCTTACGGGTCCCTGGCTTTTCGGATCGGGATTGCTACATGCATTCGCAATTGTCGCGTTCCCGCCAATCGCTGTAGCCGTCGGATTTTTTGTATTCCCGCTAATGTACCTGATGAAAGGAAATTGCTTAAAAGCACTTCTAAATTATCTCTCAGGGGTCGTCTTCACGCTGCTTGTGTTTTACGCGATCCTTCCGGCCAACTTCGAAGATTATGCCGCGGTTTTTACTTGGAATCTTAAAAACGCGACGGAAATGGGACACGCAATGGGATGGGCAAAGGTTCAGGAGATCCTTTCCGAATTCACTCGTAGAATGCCTCAAATTTTCGGAGTCATTCTCCTAGGCGTGGGAAACTATTTCGCTGTGAAAAAAAATCCGCTGGCCGGCTTTCTCTTTGCCGTTCTTTTAACGTCTCTAATCTTTATCGCCACCAGAGCCTCTCAAGGCGGTGGCGGTCCGAGCCATTACGTTGCCTATTCTGCAATTTTTTTCTTCGTCCTCGCAATCCCTTTCGCGAAAGACGCATTCTTCAAAAAATTCGCAATCGGAATCGTGGTTCCCTGTTTCGCTGCCGGACTTTGCCTAGCTTTCGCAAGTATCAACGGCTTCTCTGCGAGTTCCACCGTCCTGATACTTCCGTTCATCTTCTTACAAGCGTTACTCCTAAAAACTTATTTCACGGAGTGGGCGTTTACAAAGAATGATTGGGTCCTTCCTCTCGTCTTTCTCCCAATTTTTATTCAGGCTGCAGTCTTAGCTCGATTCCAATACAAGACTGTATTTCAAGACGATTCAATCTCAGAACTTACTCAAACCGTAGAATCGGGCCCATTCAAACACTTGAAAACAACTCCCGAAAAGTTTCAGTACTTAACCGAAATACAAACAGCGCTCACAAAAGCAGCCGCATCGAAAAAAACAATCAGCTTCTATCCTCACTTTCCTGCAGGTTACTTACTTACGCAGCTGCGGCCGCAAACAAGAAGCCTCTACGAATCATGTAATCCCTATTTAAACGCTGAATGTTTAGAACCCAAGAATTCGGATTTAGTTATTCTTGTCGGAAAACTTTTCTATACCAAGGATCGAACAGAGGTCTTTGCTTCTTTGCCTATTCCTCTGGAAGGCTACGAGCCTCTGTCCTCGACGCCGAATTTTCAGATCTCTGCTCGCAAGTAAGAGCACGGGCATAAAAATTTAAAATTGTGGGATCCTTGTATTTTAGAGAGGATTTTTCGGAGCGTGTCGACATGGCGCTGCGGATCAAAGCGTTGCCATCTACTATTCCAGGACCGCCGCAGCTTAATCCCACAATTTCAAATTTTTCTGCCCTCCATGCGTTCTTCCCCATAAATGTTGTCGTAAGGCCCCCGTCGTTGCGAGGAGCGGAGCGACGAAGCAATCTCGTTGTAGCGTGAGGAATGCTGTTGAGGCTACAAATCATCACTCTTAAATTATCGGTGACGACACGATAGAAGTCAGAAGTTCACTTGCGGTCTTTTCCGTTTTCGTGGCGTGTAGGGGATAAGGCCAAGCGTTTCCAATTCATTCTTGTGAACATATTGAGTGACTTCTTTAAACGCTTTTCCCCATTCGATGATGCGGGTATATGGGATGGAGGACCAAAGTTTTATCTTGCTGAGCTTTGCGATTTGACCGGAGGTGGCGCGGAGGAAATTCTTAAACCCTTCTTTGGTCTTTGCTTTGACACACATATGGATGTGATTGCCGCAAATAGCGACTTTGTAGAGTTTTATGTAGAATCTCTTCGACTCTTTCTGAAGAACGGAGTGGATACTTTGATTCTTTCTCGTGAAAGACGTGTTTCCTTTCGCATTGTCCGAGCGAAACACAACATGCATCGCTCTCTTCACAGCAAT
>CALCZU010000046.1 GCA_937903155.1 uncultured Bdellovibrionales bacterium | reverse complement strand
CTCATCCCCTACACGCCACGAAAACGGAAAAGACCGCAAGTGAACTTCTGACTTCCTCCGTATCCTCACCGATAATTTAAAAGCTAATGTCCTGTAGCCTCAACCGCATTCTTTCACACTACATCGAGATTGCTTCCGTCTCCGCCCTACGGGCTACGCCAGACAAGTCGTTGCTTCGCTCCTCGCAACGACGGGGGCTTTATGACCGGCTTCAATCCTGAGAGTCTAAAACCTTTTGAATCGATTTCGCGGAATGGGTTTTGCCTTTTCCTATTCCGGGGCAAAATGCGACGACGTCGCGTTTCCAGGTCTTCGCGTTCATGTTTTCAGGCCAGAAAGGCCATGTACGACACTGAATTGGCCGAGCTTCGTAGACGGTACATTTCTTATCGCTTAGAAATTCGCAGTCATTTTTAATGTCTCTAAGATGGAAATGGCCACCGGTCATTTCACAATACTTTTTTGTGAAAGAAGCAGTTGGGATTTTGAAGTACTTTGCGAATCGTCTTCGGTCTTCAATCGTTAAGTAGACAAATCCGTAACTTCCGCGTGAAGTACAGCATTTGCCGCTTCCCTGACATTCGAAACGGATTCCATTTTTCCAAAAAGGGACAGGTTCTTTTTTCATAGTTTGATCACAGATGAAGAATTTCTTTCAAAATAAAAAAAATGCCGGCTGCTCCCAGTATTAGGCTGACTAGCCAGAATTTTCGACAAGGCCACTCGACCAATCCACTTTTCATTAGAATGCTGAGCTAAATGATGAACTTCTTCCTGGAGCTTTTCAGTGGGATCTTCTATTTCTTCCATGGGATTTCCGCGTTTTGACTGGAGTCAGTTTTATCAATTGTTGAATTTAAAATCAATTTACTTTCCAAAGGTGATTAAGAGGACGCCAGCGGTGGCTGTCAGAGTTGCGGCAATCTTTCTTTTTGTGAGCGGTTCTTTAAGAAAGAATGCTGCCAAAATCACAGTGAAAAATGTAGTTGTCTGATTAAGTACTGCCGCAATCGACGCGTCATTGTATTTAAATCCCGCAACCCACATCACCATCGAGATATAGGTTCCGACGAAAGAGGCCGCAAAAATTAAGTTTCGTCTGGGAGCGTTGAAAATCAGTCTGAGCCCCCCCAATTTTTCTGGAGTCAATAGAAGTGCAATGACTGAAAACACGGTTCCGCCCAGTAGTCGGAGTGTGATAATGGAGAATAACGGGACTCTTTGGAAAACAGGTTTCACAATTAAAATCCCCACTGCCATTGAGACGATCGCGGTGATCGCGGCACAGCCCCCTTTAAACAGTTTATTTTTGGACTCGACGGATAGCGTTTGATCCTTTGAATTAATCAAATATACGGCCAACACTACCAGTCCTGTCCCCAGGAGTTGAAAAAGCGTTAAATTTTCTCCTAGGAAAAAAAAGGAGAGAAAAATGATCGTAGGCGAGTAAACGCAATCGATAATTGCGAGTCGAGAGGCGCCAATCAGTTTCAATGACCACAGATAAAGTCCATCGGAAATTCCCACCCCTACCGCTCCGCTCGCGAGGAGAAGGAGAAGATCGCTTGTGGAAATATCGATCCAGAGCTTTCCCTCCACCCAGTAAAGTGTGGGGATCAAAAGAAGGAGTGAGAGTCCATTTTTAAAGGCGTTTAAAATCAGGGCCGGAATTTCATCTCCGGCTTTTCTCCACATCACAAGGGCTATCGCCCAGCTCAATGCACAACCGAGTGCGACTGCCGGCCCTAAGCCCACCGTCTTACTCTAAACCTAAAAGACCGGTTTTTAACGATTCGTTCGGAGGGTTTTTGCCCAGCCAAGTCGACAAAAGGAATCTTGAAAAATCGGCTCCTGCAACTTCTCCTGCTTTTTTGCCATCAAACGCGACTTCAACACCCGATTCTTGGAATGTGTAAGTCATGCGTTCTTTGGTTTGCATATCCTTCATTAATTTTTTTAATTCGCCGATCGAGCCTTCAAAAGCTTTACACTTTTCTCCACAGTTTTCTTTAAAAGATTTATCCCAAGCTTCGCGGACATCTTTTGCGGAGACAGAACGGAAAAATTCCATTTGGAGTTGCATAGGCCACTGCGACGCTAAAATCGTAGCCGGGTCATTTGACTTCTGCGCGAGGTAAAGACCTGCGGCGTAAACTTTAACCTTAAACATCGTGGCGGTTCGCATTCCTAATCCGTTTAAAGAGAGCGTCGCTCGTCCGACATTCACCGTTTCCGGAAAGCTTGCGCCATTGAGATCTTTCGCTTGGGACTGGAATGCAAAAAGAACCAGACTTAAAATAAAAAATAATTTCATAAAACTCCTCTTCGTTAGTCAAAGCGTGCACAGTACCTTACCTTTGAAGAAGAAATTTTGCAGCTTAAAATAATAAAGCTGGGTCTTGAGAGACCCAGCTCTTTAGGGAGGAATGAAAACTTAACCTAAGCAACGTTTACTGCAGAGACTTTTTCCGCTGCCTTTTCAAAAGCTGCGGGTTTTGTGTCTCCGATTTTAATTTCACGAGGCTTTACCGCTTCTACTTTTGCGAGAGCAATTGAGAGCACCCCATCTTGGTAGTGGGCTTCAATCTTCTGCGCATCGGCGTCCACGGGGAGTGTCAGGACCCGATGGAATTTCCCTTGAAAACGCTCCGCGAATGCGTTGGATTTCCGATCGGTCTTTCGTTCACCCGTAATACTAAGTTCATTTTCTTTGACCTCAATGTGGATGTCTTTTTTCGCGACTCCAGGCAAATCGAAATTCATCAGATAATGCGTTTCAGATTCTTCGACGTCACATGCGGGGTGAAATAGTTTTTCTTGAGGAGTCGTGGCTTCCTCAAATAGTTTTTCCCAGTTGCGTTGTAAGTCCACTAAATTAAACCAGGGGCTGGTGTTTAAATTGTCATTCCAAAGTGTTAGATTTCTCATACGGTTTCTCCTTTTTATTTTTTAAGTCCCCGTTTTTTCGTCGAGAACTTTTCTACCTCTTTTATTTGTGAATGATTTTTTTAAGGTCAAGTCGGTGACTTGAAACGTCGTTGCGAGAAGCGGAGCGACGACCTGTCCGGCGCAGCCCGTAGGGTGTAGACGGAAGCAATCTCGTCGGTAACTGGAGCGCTCTTGTGCAGCGCGATTGCTTCCGTCTCCGCTCTGCTGCGCCGGGCAGGTCGTCGCCTGCGGCTCCTCGCAAGGACTGCTTGGGCGGCAATAACATGTTGTTTTAATGGATTTTTTTGCTTTTTGTTTTTTCCTTCGAAATCGTGACCAAACTATGATTACCATACGCACTCTATCAGAGGAAAAACGATGAATTCAATTCTCATTAAAAACGGAACAGTCGTCACAGCGGCGGAAACTTTTCAGGCTGATCTTTTTATCGCGGACGAAAAAATTCAAAGCGTCGGGCGAGATTTAAAAGTCACGGCTTCAAAAACGATCGATGCAAAAGGAAAATATATTTTTCCGGGTGGAATCGATGCCCACACTCATTTAGATTTGCCGTTTATGGGAACGTCTTCGAGCGATGATTTTGAAACCGGAACGCTCGCGGCACTTCACGGCGGAACGACCTCCATCATCGACTTTGCTTTTCAAACTCCAGGCCGATCCCTTCGTGAGGGATTAAGTGCGTGGCATGAACGTGCGAAGGGAAAAGCCGTCGGCGATTATTCTTTTCATGTTGCGGTCACCGATTTTAATGAGAACACTCGACAAGAGATTCGACCGCTCATCGAAGAAGAAGGTGTCACTTCGTTTAAGACGTTTATGGCTTACAAAGGCGCGTTGATGATTGACGACCGGCAAATGATTGCGCTGATGAGCGAAGTCAAAAAATGGGGCGGCATTGTCACAGTCCATGCCGAAAATGGAGATCTCGCAGAATCGTTGATTCAAGAAAATCGCCGCCAAGGAAATTTCTCGCCTCAGTTCCACGCGCTCTCACGTCCTGAGATTGTAGAAAGCGAAGCGACCGGACGAGCGATTGATATTGCTTATGCAGGCAACCATCCGTTGTACGTGGTGCACATGACCTGTGAAGGCGCTCTTAATCGAGTGCGTGAAGCAACGAAGCGCAATCAAACCGTCCTTGTTGAAACGTGCATCCAGTATTTGCTCTTAGACGACTCGTTGTATTTCCAAGAGGGTTTTGAAGGTGCGAAATATGTGATGAGTCCTCCCCTTCGAAAGAAAAAGGATCAAGAGGCGCTTTGGAAAGGGATGGAGCAGGGGCTTGTGCATACGGTTGCGACTGACCATTGCCCTTTCTGCATGGATCAAAAAAAGATGGGCGAAAAAGATTTTTCAAAAATTCCCAATGGCGCACCCGGAATCGAAAACCGGATGGAACTGCTTTTTTCGGAAGGAGTTCTAAAAAATCGCATTACTTTAAATAAGTTTGTGGAAGTGACCGCCACTCAACCCGCGAAAATTTTTGGAATGCATCATCGAAAAGGCAGTATTGCTGTTGGACTTGACGCAGACATAGTGATTTTTGATCCTAGCGAAAAACACACGCTTTCGGCAAAGACACACCACATGCGATGCGATTATTCGTCGTATGAGGGCTGGCAAGTGACAGGAAAAGTGAAGACTGTTCTTCTGCGAGGAAGCGTTGCTGTCGAAAACGGCAAAGCTCTCATCGGAAAAGGATTCGGAAAATACATATCGAGGGGAAAATATAGTGCGACTTAACAGCCGTCATTGCGAGGAGCGAAGCGACGAGTAGGTGCAAGGAAAATATTATGGCAAGAAATGTAAAAATCGGTTTGATTCAAATGGCGAATAAATTGCCGACGGAAAGTTCGTGCGAGGAGCACCGAGCGTCCATGATTGCGGCCCATCTTCCACTGATTCACGATGCCGGAAAAAAAGGCGTTAATATTCTTTGTTTGCAGGAAGTTTTTACAGGTCCCTACTTTTGCCCTTCTCAAGATTCGAAATGGTATGGTTTGGCAGAAAGTATTCCCGAAGGGCCGACGACTCGGCAGATGCAAGAACTCGCGAAACTCTACAAGATGGTGATGATTGTCCCTCTCTACGAAGAAGAAATGACGGGAGTTTATTACAATACAGCGGCGGTCATTGATGCCGACGGCAAGTATTTGGGAAAATATCGTAAAAATCATATTCCCCAAGTGAAAGGCTTTTGGGAAAAGTTTTTCTTTAAACCGGGAAATCTAGGTTATCCCGTTTTCAAAACTCAGTATGGAAAGGTCGGTGTCTATATCTGTTACGACAGACATTTTCCGGATGGCGCGAGGTGTTTGGGCTTAAACGGCGCGGAAATCGTCTTTAATCCGTCGGCAACGGTTGCGGGCCTCTCAGAATATCTTTGGAAGCTTGAACAACCGGCACATGCCGTTGCCAATGGGTATTTTCTTTGTGCGATTAATCGCGTGGGCTCGGAAGCCCCTTGGAATATCGGCGAATTTTACGGTCAGTCTTATATTTGTAATCCAAAGGGCCAGATTGTAAAATGTGCTTCACGCGATCAAGACGAATTGCTTACCTGCGAAATTGATCTTGAAGAAGTGAAAGAAGTTCGGGACTTGTGGCAATTTTTCCGCGATCGACGTCCTGAAACTTACAAGCAATTGACGGAACTATGAATAACGAAGACATCCTCGAAATCCGAAAACAACATTTCATCGCTCCGGTGACCCATTACTATAAAAAACCTCTGCAGCTCGTCAGAGCGAAAGCTCAATACGTTTTCGACGAGACGGGAAAAGAGTACCTAGATTTTTTCGGCGGGATCGTTACGATCTCGGTGGGCCACCATCACCCAAAAATCAAACAACGTCTCATCGACATGTTAAACGAAGACGAAATTCAGCACACGACTGTGTTTTATTTGAATCGCCATGCCGCCGAACTTGCTGAAAGCCTTATCGAGTTTGCTCCTGATAAAGTGGATAGAGTTTTTTTCACTAATTCCGGCTCGGAAGCGAATGAGCTCGCATTTTTAGCGGCTCGACAGGCGACGGGCGAAACCACGATCGTACATTTGCGTCACAGTTATCACGGAGGAACTTCCGGCACTCAAGCGGTTTGCGGACACTCGACTTGGCGTTTTCGCTCGCAACCTGTGACGGCCGTCACCTCGGCTGCAGAACCCTACTGCTACCGTTGTCCTTTTGGCAAAAAGCCTGACACTTGCGCGCTCGAATGCGCAAAAAATGTTGAAACTACGATTCAGACGACAACAAATGGAAAAATTGCGGGAATGATTGTCGAGCCCATTATGGGAGTCGGCGGGTTTATCACGCCCCCCAAAGAATATTTTCCGGAAGTGGTGAGAATCGTTCACGAGTATGGTGGGAAATATATTAGCGATGAAGTTCAAACAGGTGTGGGCCGTTGCGGTGAAGAAATGTTTTTCACAAAAGAGTTAGGCATCGATGCCGATATGATTACGATGGCCAAAGGATTTGGCAATGGCGCTCCGATTGGAGCGACG
>CALCZU010000045.1 GCA_937903155.1 uncultured Bdellovibrionales bacterium | reverse complement strand
GCCTCATCGAAAAAGTTCAATCGAAGGCGCCTCTATCTTCTGAGGAAGAAAAAGCTTTTAAACGGGTGCATGCTCGTGTCGAATCGCTCTGCCAACAAGCATACAAAGCGGACGTAAAGATCTTTGTCGACGGAGAAGAAACTTGGATTCAAGACGTGATCGATGCGATGGCTCTAGAATTCATGCGCAGATTCAATCAGAAAAAGGCAATCGTCTACAACACACTTCAAATGTATCGTAAAGACGGGCTTAAAAATTTAAAAGAACTCGTCGAAATCTCAAAACGAGAAAACTTTGTTTTGGGAATAAAACTCGTTAGAGGCGCTTATATGGAGAAAGAGCGGGAGTGGGCCGCAGCGCGAAATTTAAGTTCACCGATCTTAGAAACGAAAGCCGAAGTGGACAACGCCTTTGAT
Source organism: uncultured Bdellovibrionales bacterium (assembly GCA_937903155.1). Taxonomy (GTDB): domain Bacteria; phylum Bdellovibrionota; class FAC87; order UBA2466; family UBA2466; genus CALCZU01. The sequence continues at coordinate 20,032 of CALCZU010000045.1, read as the reverse complement.
GAGGCGGTCAAACTTTGTTTCGAGAGTCGCAGCCATGTTTCTATTTGTGCGGGAACGCACAACCAGCGGTCGACAGAATTACTTTTAAAGCTAATGGAAAAAGAGCAGGTGCCTTCTACAGACCAAACCATTTACTTCGCTCAACTTTATGGGATGAGTGATCATCTCACCTATAATTTAGCTGCCCAAAAGTATAATGTCGCAAAATATGTTCCGTATGGACCTGTGCGAGTCATGATGCCTTACTTATTTCGAAGAGCCTCTGAAAATTCTTCGATTCAAGGGCAAACAAGTCGCGAATTATCTTTACTCAATCAAGAATTGGAACGACGAGCTACTTCCTCGCATGTGCCGCAATCGCGAGGCGTTTAGAAATCGGTCGAACTTCGATTTCTTTAAATCCTGTCTCTTTCAACATGTCTGCTAATCGGCGACAGGAGAAGCGAGTGGGATGAATGCCTTTACGAGTGAAACCCGAACGTCGAGCAACCCATTCCAAGAATGTCTTTTCAATCGCGGGCAACCAAGGTTCACCGTAGTTCGGAGTGCTCAACCATAAAAATCCACCTGGCTTTAAAATATGATTAATTTGGCTCAGGTATTCTGAAGCGTCGGTAATATGTTCGATGACTTCCTTTGCGTAGATCACATCAAACGTTTTTCCCAACGTTCTTAGGTCTTGATGCAACTCCACGGGAATATAATCTTTGATTCTTAAATCGCCTTTGGTTTGCACCGCATCCAGCGCTCTTTTATCGATATCGATCAACGTAATCCGAGACTCAGTTGGCATCTCATCCAGCTCGTGCATGAGTCCACCGCCGATGACGAGGATCTCGGGGCTTTTAACGGTTTTTACAACCGTTTTGAGAAGAGTCGCTAAATCTTTTTCGAGAGGCCGGTGGTAAATAGAGAATGGAAATTTTCTGGCGCGCGCGTGATTGATGAAATAACTTTCTTCCATAGATTTTTCCTATTTTGCTTTAGCGACGATGACCCACTCGTACGCGCTCGGATCGGTTATTGGAACCAATGGGTTTTTCAGAGCCCAAGCCAAAAGCCTGCAAAAAGGCTCGAGAAGAAACTTAGGCACGTAAACCAAAAGACGATTCGGATATACTCCGAAAATCGATTTCATTAGAAATCCAAAAAACGCGGGCGGTAGGAAAAGCCGATAGATAAATTCCGATCTCGAATTTCCCAAGCCGAAAGTCTCTTTAATTTCCCAGCCATTGTCGTCGAGTAACGCCTTCCAAACTTGCAAATCATACAGATGCCAATGTTGGAAAAAACCATTCAGCGCTCCTGAAACGGTCATCGCAAGACGCGGAAATTTTTTTAAGAAAAAACTTTGCACGAGGCCCTGATACGCCCAACTGGGCGTCGGTACAAAAAGCATAAACTCAGCGTCCTCGGTTGCCGAAGCCCTCAAATTTTTAAGGGCCGCGTTGATATCGCGTACATGCTCGAGCGAACAGTTTCCAATAATCTGCGGAAAACGCAGCGTCGGGTAAGGGACTTCTTTCGAAATATCGACATGAGTTGCCGTGATCATTTGAGCGGCTTGCTGTAGTTCTTCGTCGGAAATATCAATGCCGTAAACATTCTCTGCTTTTTGCAATCCCCACCAAAATCCGTCCCCACAGCCGACATCTAAAACAGGAGAAGGTTTGGGAGTTCCTTTGCGCGAAGACAGCGCTTGGTATACAAAAAGTCGGTTTAACTCCCGAACGCAGAGCGCGATAGGAGCGTGTTGAACATACGAAATGATGGAATTTTGGACGGAGCTCAGGGGACGGGAGTTCTCAATCGGCCACGACAGAATATCAATCGACTCAGAATGTGACAGAAAGGCCTCCGGAAATAGCCAGACTATAGAAGGGGCATAGGGGTTTTTCAAGACTTTTTGCGGAAGTCAAGGTAGGTTGCTGAGATGCCGAAAACCATCGTGAAATCTTATGGGTTTTACCTTTTTTTGCTCTCGATTCTTTTTGTGACGGGGGCGTTTCATGCTTACCGACACGGCATTGACTACGAAGGTTACGAGTTTGCAAGTCTTAGACTTTGGAATGGGACGGCAACAGCGCTTTACGATGATCCTTCGGATCCGGTCCGCTCATTTTATTATTCGTACTTTTTTGCATTCGCCTTTTTGCCTTTTGCTCTTTTGGGAAAAGCAGGACGCTTTTTCTTCTTCTGTTTATTTTTTGCGTCTTATTTAAAAGTGCTCCACTTTTCTTTTAGCGCAGCCATACGTTTGAGTCGGGTGCAGGTCGAAAAGACGATGAAGTATGTGATCCTTTCGGGGCTCGTCCTTTTAACGACGTATGCCATTAACGACGCCTTTTTTAATTTAAATATTGGGGTTTTGCTTTTGGCCCTGATTTTATTTGCTTATGATTTTCGAGAGAAGAAGCCAGTTTTGAGTGGAGTTCTTTTAGCTCTCGCGATTTCATTTAAAATGTATCCGGCGATGATTCTCGGATTTTTTATTTGGGAATGGCGATGGAAAGTTTTACTGACGAGCGTTTTGGCCTCGGTCGTTTTCGTGGTAGGCCTTCCCATTTTCTTCAACGGGTTCGAAAACGGAATGCTTCTAACTTCGAAGTATTTTTATGTCCTGGGGCATATCGAAGAGATCTGGAGTCAACGAGGCTGGCACTTTGATGGGCATGTGTTTCAGAATATCACGGGTACGACGCTAAGATATGCGTCGCTGTTAAGCGGCAACCCTAAACTCGTTTTAAACTGGGTTGTCGGAATTTGCGCTGGGTTTGTGATTCTATTTTATTTCCGTGGATTTTTGACGCCCCGAACACAACGCTCGAAAGAGTACTGTGAACAGATGTTTATCTTTGCGCTCGCATTGGTTCCCTTATTCATTCCCACAAGCTGGTATAACTTAGCCTTATTCTACTCACCGCTTATTGCATTGACGTTGGTGCGTGCGATTGTAATCAGGGACCGAGTAAGTCAAGTGGCTATCGCGGTGTATTCCATTTTGTACTGTTTAACGACGCCGGATCTTGTCACCCGGCCCATCAACGAAAAACTTTGTTTTTTTTCAATCCCATTTGTAGGGATTGCCTTTCTTGTGGGAGAATCTCTTTTCAGAGAAATTTCTGCTTCACAGAGGAGAAGTTCAAATGTTTAAGGCGCCGAAATATCAGTGGCTTTTGACGATAGCATTGCTTGCGGCTTGTATTGGAATTGCAAAGCAGTACGAGGTTGATGTGACAACGATTTATGCTGTTGCTTCGATTAAAGATGTTGCGGAATCTTATGTTCAACAGGGGAATCATGCGGGACGCTTTTTTTACGGTCCTTTTTCTCTTTCGCTCATCCGACCGTTAGGAGTATTTAGTTTTGTTCAAACAAAATGGATTTGGATCGCATTGCAGACGCTTTGCTTTTTTACGCTATTTCATTTTCTTTATCGGCTTTACCCAGAAATCAAAAAGTCTTTTCTGTTTTGGATTCTTACTTTTATTTTTCTGATTAATCCGATTCACAATAATTTTCAGAGTAACAATATTCAGCTCATGTTGATGGCAGTGATGGTTTTTGCCGAGGGATTGTCAGAGGGAAATCGACGGCAACAGTTTTTTTCGGGCTTCTTGCTCAGCCTGATTGCGAGTATTAAAATTTTTCCGGCGTTTATTTGCCTCTTTTATTTTTTATCCAAACGCAAATCGGTTGTTTTGGGACTTCTCGCAGGCGGAATCTTTGCTTTGGTTTCTCCTTTCCTATTTTTTGGGGTAGATACAACGTTTAGGCTCTATCGTGATTTTGTGACGAATGTCTCGTCCTACCAGGCAGATAATGAACTGACCCGACACGATATTTTGAGTCTCGCTTCAACCATCACAACCTGGACGGAAGGAAAAGTTTTTTACGGTAAAGAGTGGCTTTCGACTTTCCTCTTTGTCACTTTTTCGAGCTCTTATTTTTTGGTGGTTTGGCTCGCTCGAAAATCGAAATCGGTGCAACGCGATTTGTGGGCGATCGGTTTGCTTTTAATGGGTGTGCTGACTCCGAGCGCTCGAGTTCATTTTTGGGTTTTTGCAATTCCCGCGTTTTGTCAGGCGCTTCAAAACTTGGGAGTTGAGAAGGTTTTTAGGTCGACAAAGGGGGGGCTTCTTCTGTTGAGTCTGTTTCTCATCGCATTTACGACTCAGGCAATCTGGGGCAAAAATCTAAACGATCATTTGGAATATCTACGGGTTCCTATCGTCGGTTTGTTCTTACTGTGTACCGTTTTAGCGGCTCAGACAGTCGAGAAACTTCAGTTTCAAACTTTAATATCAGAGGAAAATTCTCCATTTCCGGTGAGTTGACACGACGGATTAAATTAAAAAAAGTCTTATTTTCTAATGATTTTTATATCTTTTTCGGTCTACGAAGATTAATCTTTTTATTGTTTAAAAGGAGAGGCTTGATGGCTGCACACCCGTTATTTGCTCAGACGAAGACCCAAATTTTGAAGATTTTATCCTATTGGGATCCCATGAAGGTTGAACCCGGCAAGCCTCAAGGCGCTCCAGAAGACGAGTATGAGCCTGAAGCGGCTCGAATTGCCTCTTTTGTATTGAAAACTAAAGACTCTACCGGCCAACTCAATCTAGGAAGTTTAAAAACCGAAATTGAGCGTCTGTGGGAAGTCATGTATGGCGAACCCTGCCCAAACTCTCTTGAGATCGCACAAAATATCATCCAGCAAATCCAATAAAACCTTTCCTTTTTGAATTGACCCCTCTGATTTTCCCGCTTTTCTAGGCACAATTTTTAGAATTTTGCCCTATTCCGCACGATTTCTTCATAAAAACACCATAACGTTTTCTTAAAGTATAACGCGCAATGTTACGAATAGTATTTTGATAATGCTATGAGTCAACAACGTAACATACTGAACAGAATTTCGTACCCGGAGCGGTTGCGTCCGTCGGTGCCTTCAATCGAAAGATTGAGGCTAAGACGGAAAGAACGGGTCGCTCGGCATCTGACTTGTAAGGTCTGCGAAACACGTTTTATCCCTCGCGTGAAAAAAGCAGGGCCCGATTGGAGAGCTTTAAAATGCCCCAATTGCAAAGTGAAGAGTGTGGATCCGTGGCCGACGCGTGATGAATTGCAAAGTTATTATTCTCATTATCCACCGACCATCATCGACGATTCCATGAGCAAAACTTTAAGTTCCATGCATCGTCCAATCGCAGATTTTCTTTTGGCGAATCTTTCGGATGTAGAATCGCCACGATTTTTGGATTTTGGATTTGGAGCCGGATCGTTCTTACAGCATCTTGCTTTACGAAAATATTCTACTACCGGAATTGAATTCAGCGAACAAAACATTCGCCAGTTACAAAATCGCAATTTGAAAGTAGCCACTCCCATTAATATGGTTCATTTCGACGGAGATGTGCTATCTGAAGGAGTTAAAAAGGAAAGATTCCACTGCATCACACTTTTTCAAGTGATTGAACATCTTTGCAGTCCCGTTGAAACTTTGAGAGAGCTCTCTGCGTGTCAAAAAGCTGGCGACTTGTTATACATCGAATGTCCAAACGAAAATTCTTTCTTCTTTAAATTAAAAACGCTGGCGAGACGACTGATGGGCCGCACCGATTTTTATGGAACTTTAAGTCCTCCGCAGCATTTGCATGGCTTTAATAAGCGGTCTTTGCAGGAACTTGTAGAACGAGTGAATTATGAAGTCGTTGAAATCGGCGACTACGCGTTCAGAGACAAAGTTCATCAAGTCGAAACGACGATTTTTTATCCGAGTTTTGGGGAGTTGATCCGCAAATCCGATTGGTATCATCCGTATCACGTCTCAAAATTTTTAGCGGGCGCCTTCGACAGGCTTGCGCAAAAGTTCTTCAAGGCCGGTGGCGGTCTTTATATCCTCGGCCGTAAAATCGACTCTGCCGATTCGGTTAAAAAATTTCATTGCTAAAAACCTCCTCCAAGGGCATTTTTCGGCTAGAATCCATTAAAATGAACCTAAGAGATTTTGCAGAAAAAGTATTGTTTAGCGGAAGTTTCGAAGACAAGCTTTTTTCGCCTTCTGAGTTTTCTGATGAGGATCCTCATTTCCACTCAAGCTTTCCGGAATTACCCGCTCGTTATCAGACATTAAAGTTTCATCAAGAAGTCTCGGGACACCCACGCCTTACGTTTCCCACCGAGGGTTCGTTAAGGTCGGAAGAAGCGAGGGCGAAGGTATTCCACGCCTTTGCCAATCACGAGCTTCTTGCGATGGAGTTAATGGCGTTGGCGATTTTAAAATTTCCCGATGCCCCAAAGAGTTTTAGAATGGGTTTGGGCTTTTGTTTAAAAGAAGAGCAGTCCCATTTAAGACTTTATTTGCAGCGAATGCGAGAGCTCGGAGTGGAGTTTGGAGCTTTTCCGGTTAATGGATTTTTTTGGAATGTTTTAAAAGAGATGAAAAGCCCGCTCGATTTTATTACCGGGATGAGCTTGACGTTTGAGCAAGCGAATTTGGATTTTTCTCACCACTACATGAATCTCTTTCGGAATGTCGGAGATGAGAAGTCTGCAAAAATCATGGAGCAAGTTTACCAAGAAGAAATTGGACACGTGAAATTCGGAGTTCAATGGTTTGATTCGTGGCGCCCTCAGTCTGAAACCCAATGGAAATTTTATTGTGAGAATCTGACTCTTCCACTCACCCCACAAAGGGCAAAAGGAATTGCATTCGATTCAAAGCATCGCGAAGGGACGGGTCTTACGCCCGAGTTCGTCGAGCAGTTGGAAGCCTTTTCGCATTCGAGGGGAAGACCCCCGAGAGTTTTTATTTTTAATTCGAATTGCGAATTGGAATGGGCATCTTATTTAAAAAAACAGAGGACATTTGATGCTCCGAAATTTCAGGAGGAGATTTCTTCTGACTTTGGAAGCTTGATGATGTTTTTAGGACATCGAGAAGACATCGTTGCGCTCCCCACGCCTCCCTCTTTAGGAATGATTCGAAAATGGCGCGAGTGGGGGTTTTCAACGCCCAATTTTATCGAATACTCGTCAAAAAATCCTGCGCTTCTCAAAGAGGAACTCGAAAGTTTTAAAGTGAACTCCTTAGATCCTTGGGGATGGAGCCCGGTCATTGCAAAAGAATTATCGTCATATAAAAACAGCGTTCTCGGGCTGAATGATCAATGGCCCCCTTTGGATGAAAGCCAGTGGGATCGGATAGCTCCCTGCTTTCAAAAGAACTCAGTGCCCTTACTTTTGAAAAAGATTTTAAAAGCTCATCCTGAATGGAAGGAGGGAGTATGTCTCGTCGAACACACGGGAAAAGTTTGCGACTCGCTCGATTCAACTTTAGAGGAATCCCGTAGAATTTTAGAATCTGAGAAGTTACCTGCTGTCTTAAAATCGCCGCTGGGATCGAGCGGCTTTAATATGATCCGCATTTTAGAACTTCCGGTCGATGCCCAACAAATAGGCTGGATTAAGAATACCCTCACTCAACAAAAAAGGATTATTGTTGAGCCCTGGCAGAAACGTTTAGCGGATTTTTCGATGCAAATTGAGGTGAATCAGTTTGCAAAGGTTCCGAAAGAACGATTTCACTATCTTGGCCTCACTCGAATGTTGTCCGATCATCGAGGACAGTACGGCGGACACCAGCTGGGAAAAAAAATCGATGATCTCTCGGAAGAAATTCGAAAGATATTTTATCAAAAAGCTGAAAGGCATCCGCCTTTCAGTCAAATCTTTCAAACGACAGCGCTCGACGTTGGAGAATGGTTGTGGGAGCAGGGATTTCATGGCGCGGCTGGAATCGATGCCTTTTTATACTCTTGTAAAACGGGAAGAATTCGGGCGAAACCCATTGTTGAAGTCAATGCGCGGTTTACGATGGGACGAGTGGCTTTAAAGTTGGAGGAGTATTTGAGTACCGGTGTTGCAGGGCTTTGGATTCACATGAGTAAAAAACGTTTAGAAAAAATCGGATATTCAGATTGGAATGCTTGGCTAAAATATTTAGAAGAAAAAATCCCGACTCAAATCGTTGCGCCTTCTCAGGCCGCGGGGAAGGTGAGGTTAAGAACCGGAGTTTTTCCGACGAATGATCCCGCGACGGCGAAATCTTTTTTGAGTGTTCTTTTGGTTCACTCAGACCTTCAGGTTTTGAGAAACCTTTTAAGTTAAGATGGGACCTTGAGGTTTTGACTTCGTGGTCAGGACAAAAATTAGACAGGCAGCGAGGACTACGTCTGTCAGAATTGCCCACGAAAAAAGGATATTATAATGCGCAACGATTCCCACGAAAACCAGTCCTAGAAATGAAAAAAGTTTCAGCTTAGGCCGAATGACTCGATGATCTTCCCAGTCTTTGACAGGTTGACCCATGTACTTATTTTCCCGAATCCAATGGTGAATTCGTGGACTGCCTTTCGCAAAAAGAAGGGCCGCGGCGATTGCCGAAGGGACTTGGGGCAGGATGGGAAGAAAGATACCTACGAGGGTGATAAGTAGGCAGATGGCTCCCGCTATCATGAATAGCTTTTGAGAAGTTTCTCCTTCTTTCCAATCTTTGATAAAATAATCGATGAGAACCATAGGTCTTTAACAAAGCAAAAAGCATACCCTTTCAAGTATTCAGGCTTTAAATTAAGTAATTTTTCACATATTGTCTTAGAAATCTTGGGTTTAGCTTAGGAAAGCCGATAGAGAAGATATGTCTACAAAAATTTCGATTATCAAAGGTGATGGAATTGGACCAGAAATTATGGACTCGACCCTTCGAGTTCTAGCGGCTCTCGGCTGTCAATTTGAATACGAATACGTCGACGCCGGTTTAACGGCCCACGAAAAAACAGGGGAATTGCTTCCCAAAGCTACCCTCGACTCGATTTCGAGAAATAAACTGGCTCTTAAAGGACCTTTGACCACTCCTATCGGAGAAGGTTTCACATCGATGAATGTGACTTTGCGAAAAAAATACGATCTTTTTGCGAATGTCCGTCCGGCGATTAGTTTTCCCGGAACCAAATCTCGATTTGAAAATATCGACATCGTGACCATCCGTGAAAATACCGAGGGACTTTATTCAGGCGCAGGACAAATCACTCACGACGATGGCGAAGTTGCAGAAGCAAAAAGTATCGTCACACGCACGGGCGCTAAACGCGTTCTTGAGTATGGGTTTGAGTACGTCAAAGCGCATAACCGCAAACGTCTCACGGTAGTTCACAAAGCAAACATTTTGAAAACGACTTCAGGCCTTTTCTTGAAAATGGCTCGTGAAATTGCGAAAAACTATCCTACCGTCGAGATGGTAGAAATGATTGTCGATAATGCTTGCATGCAGCTCGTGATGAAACCCGAGCAGTTTGACGTCATCGTCACAACCAATCTTTTTGGAGATATTCTTTCGGACCTTTGTGCAGGCTTAGTCGGTGGACTGGGGATGGCTCCTGCTGCGAACATCGGAAAAGATGTTGCGATTTTTGAAGCGGTACACGGATCGGCTCCCGATATCGCCGGGAAAGGGCTTGCAAACCCTGTTGCGCTTCTTTTAGCAGCTTCTTTGATGCTGGATCACTTAAATGAAAATGAAAAAGCCGAGTCTTTACGGAATGCAATTAAACAGACCATGATCCAAAAAGATCGTGTCACTGCAGATCTCGGTGGCAAGGGTAAGACATCCACTTTCACAGATGCAATTATCGAGCATCTTCCTCAAGCAAAAAAAAAATCCGCTTAAGTGACTGAAGGCAAACTGAGTCGAACGAGAAATCCTTTAGGATGATCGAAAACCGACGCGAGTTCTCAATGGTTGGGAGCGGTTAGCTTTTCAAGGGTCGCAATGAGACGGAAGGCGTCCGCGTTTGAAGTCCCGCAGACAAAAAGCTCAGGTTTAAAACCTTGGCAGACCGGAGGGTACTCGGGCGTTCCCCAAACGGTGCACTGATTATCTTTGGAAAGGTTTAGACACCTTACTCCCGCGGGTTTTCCGAGGGGCATTTGGGGGAGAGGGCTTGAAATGCTGGGCTCAATACAACAGGCCGCGCATCCGATTCGACATTCCATCGTTCGTTCATAGAACTAATCCCAGTGAAAGGTCAAATCAAGCTGTTCCAAAACCTTAGAACGGAATTGAGTGTTTTTTCTTCGGCAACGTTGTCGATCTCTGAGATTTCAAGGTTGAATACAAAGGTGGAAAAAACAATAAGGGGTAAAAAAATGAAAAAACAATTAATCCTAACTCTTACTCTCTTTTCAATGACTGGAGTTTTTGCGGCTCCAAAAATTGAATTGAATAAATCCGTCTCTTTCAGTGCAGCGACTGAAAAAGAAGAGCCTCCGGTCGGTGGATACGAGAATACTTTCTTTATCAATTACGACCTTGAAGTAAAAAGCGATCAGACGATTAAGGTCAGTGACCTCAATAGTGGATTCGCCTGTTCTGGTGGAACGCAAAAAGGACTTTTTGTCACCTTTATGAAAGGTGACGAGTTCGTTTCGACTTCGGATAACGTGTGGTTGCCAAGTAAAGCCGTATCCAAGGCGGACTTGGTTTTAAAGGCAACCCCGGGAACCTATTCGGTCATCGTGACCGCGTACTCGACTAAACCTTGTTTTAAAATTGGCGGCTCCCTTCAACTGACGGAAAAGTGACACGAAAAGGGAAGTCTTACTTCAATAGATAGACTTCCCTTTTTATTTTCTTTGACGGTTTGTTCAACCTTCGATTACGTCTTGTTTGGGGGTTATATGAAACAAATCATTCTTACCATTTTAATCACGTTGAGCGCACAATCATTCGGCTGGTGTTACGGGATGTGTCATTGGACAGAATATCAGTGGTGCGCAAATGGCTCTTCTCTCTCGACTTGCGAATACAATATGGTGAACAACTTGCCCGTGAGTTCTGACGATCGAGTTTTTAGTGAGTTAGGGGATAGCGTAAACGAAATCAATTTGAAGTGTATTAAGCATTGCTTCGAAGGAAATATTCGTAGCGGTCGTGGGTGCGTTGCGCTCGATGCCTACTGCGATTAGAGGCTATTCTTCAACTCTCATCAGTTGAGAAAGCTTGATTTCAATTTCCCGAATACGCATTTCATCTCGTAAGACTTCGTCGTGGGAGCCGATTAAAACAATTTCAAAGACATCTTTGAGTTCTTTTCCTCGTCCGACAGTAAACGTCTTGTAAGTGTCTTGGGTCCAGGGGACGGTGTCTACCCCTGCATAAGTTCCTAAACGGCGCATTTCTGCGAGCAAATCCGAGGGGTCATTTGAGAGCCTGGCTCCCGAGGGGGCTCGAGGAAAACTTAAAGCGATTACTTTTGTGGTCGCATTTGAAACTTTTGGATTTAATTTATGAAGCGCTTCTGGATTGATGGCTCCGAGCAATAACATTTCGTTGGGAGGAATGGTGAACGCTCGCTTCTTGACGAGTGCTTCTGCAAATTTGTTATTTCCACCGAATCTAAAGTTGGGATCTCCTAAAACGATTGGCCCGTTAGCGACAATTCTACCCTCTACGTCTACGGGCATATAAATTTCGAAGTGGAGTCCACCTTCCGAATAACCTAAGGCATTGACCGCTCCCTCTATCATGCTTCTTGCTCCTGCAAATTGAGCTTGATTCGGATCTGTTAAATTATCGGAAAGATACATTTTGTTTTCATCTTTTTCGTAAATCCAGGCTGAGAAAAATTTGACCCGGGTTTTATTTTCGGAAGGAAGTCTGTATGCGACTCCGTCGACAGCGATTTCTTTCCACTTTTGACCCGCGGGAAGGGGGATATCGTCGATGTATCCTTCGACGATAATCCTAGGAGATCGCTTGTGTTTGTTTTCATCTTTTAGCTTTAATTCTGCAATATTGGCGAAAACATTTTCTGCGGTACAAAAGAGAAGACCTTCCATACCCGAAGAATTATCAAACTTAACAGCAAGTCGTTTTTTCGGAAATTTTTCGGCGTATTCTTTTAGGGTCGTGTCGAAATCTTTTTCTTCGAATTGTATGGGCCAAACTAGGTTCGGAATAGAAGCGCCTTCAAGTTTTTTTCTAACCGATCCTTTTGAAACCATCTGGGAAGCAGAAAGATCGCTTTCGAATCCTGAATCATTCACATCTCTTTTGAGAGCTAATCCCCAATCAACTCCATTTTCTGCTCCAATTAAAACTTTAGCAGGACCCTCGGGAGTCCCCAGAGCCTTTCGAATCGATTCGATTCCTAGTTGAAGAGACTCCATCGATGATTTTTTCGAAAGATGCTGTGGAAGATGTGCAAAAATAAGATTCGGTTGAGATGGGGGTAAAACGCTCCCTGGAGCCAATAGAACGACGATTTGAACGTCTGCTGGCAAAACCGCCCGAGTTAATTCCTCGAGTCCACTCGACCCCGAGATTGGGCTAACGATATAAAACGTCTTCTGGGAGGAATGAGCAATATTTCTGAGATGGTTTAAGCAAATTTTGCCATTCCAAAGGGCATGGCAAGGTGCAGAGAGAACCCACGTCAGTAAAATGAGACGAAACAAGGATTTCATGTGGGGCCTTTAATACCATAAATTGATGTCAAAAATGACTGAAAAGACGTGAGCGGAAGGAGCAAAAAATGTCACTAAAAGTAAGTAAAAAGCCCAATCGTATTGAGCCATATCAACCCGGATTGCAAATCGATTGCTAAGCCTTATCGGTTTGGAAGAGTTCTGAAAGCTGACGAACGGCTTGCTTGGAATAGTTGATCATCTTCACCTCGTCGCCCGCAAGCTTATATTGTTCGAGCAGTGTGTTTTCATCGTGCTCACGAAATTTTTGGATAGAAAGTGCTGCGTGTTCGGGTGATTTCCCTAGCGCGACGAGCACTTGTTCCGCCGCCTCAAGCCCTGAAGCAAACGTTTCTCTATGAATGACTTCAACTCCAAGTTTCATCAAATCAAAAACGTGCTGCCGATTTCTCGCGCGCGCGAAAATTGTCAAATTGGGAAAATGTTGTTTCACAATCTCGGCGGTTTTAAGGGAGGATTCGATGTCATCAATGGCGAGTAGAAAAATCTTTGCCTTCGCAGCGCCCGCTTGTTGAAGAAGATCTAACCGGGACGCATCTCCGTAGTAGATAGTGTTTCCGAAACGCCGAACAAAATGGACTTGCTCTGGGTCTAATTCTAACGCCGTAAATCCGATGCCCTTTGCGCGCAAAATTCGTCCCGTAATTTGTCCAAATCTCCCAAACCCTGCAATAATCACAGGATTTTCTTCGTCTTGAATAGAGTCGAACTTTGTTTCGGCATCTTTTATTTTTCCTTGCCGACAAATAAACTTTTCATTGAGGAAAAGTGCAAATGGCGTCAACGCCATCGAAAGTGCGACGGCAACCACTAAGAAATCCGCCGAATTGATCTGAAAAACATTTGCTTGAACGGCCACGCTGAAAAGTACAAAGGCGAACTCTCCTCCTTGGGGGAGTGCCATCGCCATCTGTTTTGAAGCTTCATTTGAGAATTTGGCGACCCGCGCTGTCACGTAAACGACGAGATACTTGATTGCCATGAAACCTAGCGTGACCGAAAGCACCGGAATTGGTTTCCGTAAAATAATTCCGTAGTCGAGCGACATCCCGATCGACATAAAGAAAAGCCCCAATAGCAATCCTTTAAATGGCTCAATATCTGATTCTAGTTCATGTCGATATTCCGAATCAGCTAGCAACACTCCGGCGAGAAAAGTTCCGAGTGCCATCGAAAGTCCAACCGCTTCCATTACGGCCGCCGATCCTACAACTACGAGAAGCGTTGCTGCGACAAAAACTTCTTTAATTTGAGCCGAGGCGACGAGTCTCAGAAACGGACGGATTAAGTATCTTCCGCCGATACCGAGTAATGCGATGACGCCAATAACCTTGGACATCGATAAAAATAGTTCGCCGGCAGGTCTTGCTTCTCCTCCCAACAAGGGAAGTAAACCTAAAAGAGGAATGACTGCGATATCTTGGAAAAGTAGAATTGCAAAACTGGCTCTTCCATAGGAAGTCGTCAGCGCGCGGCGCTCTGCCAAAGATTGTAAAGTAAATGCCGTTGAAGAAAGCGCTAGCCCGAGGCCTGCGACGATCGATCCCGTAAAAGAATATCCGAAACCGTATCCAATCCCGCCCAGAAGGATCGCCGTCCCAAAAAGTTGTGCGCTTCCCAATCCAAAGACTGCTTTTCGCATTGCCCACAGTCGGCTTGGCTGCAACTCCAATCCAATGACGAAGAGGAGAAGCACGACACCGAATTCTGAAAAGCTCAAAATACTTTTCACGTCCGTGACAAATCCAAATGCCCAAGGTCCTAAAAGCGAACCTGCTGCCAGATATCCCAGGACCGATCCTAGACCCCATTTTTTGAAAAATGGGACGATTAAAACAGCCGCAGCCAAAAAGATCAGAAAAAGCCTGAGAAAAAGAGAATGTTCCATCGAATCATTTTTATGGAAAGCAGCGGCGATTGCAACCTCTCAAGTACTCGCTTCGTCTGCTAGTAGCTCGCGTAACTTCGTTTTGAGAGGACGGATTTTTGGAGCCCAGCTAAAAGCTTTTAAGTCGATGCGATCATTTTCGTCGAAAACAATACCCTCCTTTTGAAGAAGAGATTTTTGTCTTTCGAAAGCTGCGCCGGCCAGACCGATTCTTCCTTTGGAGTTAATCACTCTGTGCCATGGCAGGCGGCGTTTTCGCGAAGAAGAATGCAGAGTCCAAACCACTTGACGAGAATGGCCTGGGCAACCTGCGAGTTTTGCTATCTGCCCGTAGGTCGCAACATTTCCCTTTGGAACCAGTCCGATGAGAAGAATAAATTTTCTGTGAGGTTTAGGTTTTGACATACCGTTCTTCCAAAAATTGCCGACACAGGGGGTGTCTTGCCTTTTTAGGTAAGAAGCACTTACTGATAATAAGCTCGGTAGCCCCAAAAAGAATCCTCCACGGCCAGGCGACTTCCTGGACGGGCATCGCCCACATTGATGGCCTCAACACTAATTATCTTCACATTCTTTTTTTCAAAAAATTCATTCATGAGGCAGGTGGCCACAAAGATTTTCTCACTTAGAAATCCTTCGCCTTCGTTTTTAAGGCCTCGAACTTGAGTAAAATAGTTCACTAAATCTCTGAGATGGTCTTTTTTTTCAGCTTTGATATTTTTCTTCTTGAGCGCTTCCATAATTCGATCGTGCCATTCAGTCTCATAAGTAAAATACTCACCAAATTCTGCAACCTTAATAGGAATAAATGCGTTATGCTTCGACACGGCCATAAGTTTTCTCCGGAGATATAAATTGAACGAAAATTCATCCTAGTCTGGGTCAAGCATCGAAGCAACAAGCAAAACTCGGCGCGGCGAAGCGCTCTTAATTCCAAACATTGCCAAACCTACCAAAACCTCTCGCGCCGTTCCGTGCGACCTTTAGCAAACGCTGCTACAATTTTGTGTCTAAACTTAACCCAAAAAACGGAGAGATTCATGAAAACTTTCAAAAAGTGTTTGATTGTATTTCCAGTGGCGTTAGCCCTGGCAAGTTCTGCTCAAGCAAGTCGATCGCTCGAAGATGTTGTGAGTATTACAGCCCTTCCCGATGGAACCTTCGGCGTGGTTTGTAAAGATGGATCATATGAAGTTGCAACGCAGGAAATGGTGAAGGAAGAAAAAGTTTGCGAGAAAGAGGCGCCTCACCATCAGCATGTTAAATTAGGTTTAGACTCATTTTTTGAAGCGAGTGGTGCTGGAGTAGGCCAAGGACGTGCAACCAGTTTTAGAGCCAACACCGATTTTTCAATTGAATCCGTGAGCATCAAGGCCGAAATCATTCCGCAGCTTTTTGACGTCGAAATTTTTAGTAGCGATGATGGACTTTCAGCCAAGGTCCTTCTCTTAAAAATTTCGAGAGAAGCGACTGCGAAAAAGCATTTGTGGAATGAGATTCCCATCAGTTACGATTTCAAAGCGGGGAAATTCTACGTCGTCAACTGGCAACCTACAAAGAACGATTATAATTGGGCAAAAACGGTTTTTTACGAAGAAAACAGTCTTTTCCCGGCCGAGGTTGGCCCAGTGACACTCATCTCCGGCTTTTCGGGCAAGGAAGCGAGCGGAAAAAATATCTATCATCCGCCTCTCAGACTGAAGCTCGCAGAGTGATTTTTCTACACAGCGAGGCGGTCACGCCTCGCTGTGTTCTTTTCCAGCTAAGATCAGTCTTCGAGGATCGGAGCGCCATTCTTTAAAGCGATCTCAATTTTTTCTCGTGCCTCTTTAATTTCTGCCAAAGAATGTCCCTGCCAGTCTTTTACCTGGGCAACCACTTTAAAACCTTCACGGGCTCGAAAAGAATTTGTCGGATTTCCGGGAAACTTTTTGTCGGTTAGGTTTGGATCGTCTTCAATATTGCCTATGGGTTCAACGATATAAATTTTAGCAGGGCCGTCGCCGATGGCGAGCTCTGCTCCCCAGATTGCGACATTTAAATTCGACGACGCATAAACAAATTTCGCTTTTCGTTCTCCGTAATTCGCTTGATTGCCGGGGATAATGAGATCACCCACGTCCAAATTGGCTTTAGTGCCGTGAAAATAACTTTGAATGAAATTAGGGTGAGCGGCTGGCATGGTTCAGTTTTTAGAATATCATATCCGGGGTTTTCTATTTTCGCATAGAAAATCGCCTGCACTCGTTGAATTCATCTCTATCCAAGCTTTACAGTCGAGCTTGCTATAAATCGTCAGTCCGTCGTTGGGAAAACCCCGAGTTCGACCTCGGGGTTATGAGAGTAAAAACTTTATTTATTTTTTGTAGTGCAAAAAAGTTCTTGAGCGTCTTTTCCTTTTAGCTCAAGTTCGGCTTTGTATTTTCCTTCTTTGAGGCCTTTGCCTTCGATTCTTCCGCCGTTTTTAAAGTCTACAAGAAAGTGTTTTGCGGTGACCTCACCTTTTCCTTCGTAGCGATAAGTTTTTTGTTGTTTTCCGGCAAGATCCAACACTTCAACGATATTGACCATGTAATAATCGGGATGGGTCACATCTAAGACTGAAATGTTTACCTCGTGACTCGGTCTAAAAGTCACATCGAAAGAGTTACAAACGATTGTCGTTCGCGCAAAACTCATCGAAGTGGCCAGTGAAATTCCAAGAATGAATAATTTAGTTTTCATCGATTCTCCTATTTGTGTTTTTACCAATGATCGCTTTTAGGAATGCTGCGTCTTACATGTCAAGAAAACCGCTACGAAACTGTAGTAGTGAACGGGTCATTTCACTAAAGAAAAGGAATGGATGAATTCCTACTTTCGATACGTTATCGACTACGTAAGAGTCGAAATCTTGGACATGACCGAATGTTCATTAACTCATTCGGTCATGACAGAACTCCCCAGGCTTTGTAATTTGCTTCTCTGATGGTGGGAGAAAAATGAAATACTTTTCTTGGATACTTGTTTGTTTAGGCTTTACGTTTTTGGCGAAGGCCGCGCCACAGGATTGGACTCTCCGCTTAGAACAAGCCTTTAAAAAAGGTACGAATTCGGAAAAGCAGTATCAAGAATTAGGTTTACCTTACATCGATTGGCTTCTAACCCAAGGTGCGGATGCCAATATTGCGATGCTCCCGACTCTCCAGAAAAATGATGTCGATTTGTTAAAACTCCTTCTTCGCTTTCATGCGGATCCCAACAAACTGATTGGCGATCTCAACACCGTTTTTTATGCGACTTATTATCGCGCTGAAAATTCAATTCCCGTTTTGATCGCAGCGGGTGCTGAGGCCTGTTCAGGCAGTGCTAAAGGTCGAAATGTATTGGAGACGGCGTTAAGCCAGAAACTGTCGATTCCTACGATTTCACTGTTCGCAAGCAGGTGCTCGCAGTTTCTCTCGATGAGCAATGTTCTCTTTTTCCAGGCGACACTCCATCCTGAATCGTTGAACGTATTAGAGGTGCTGGGAAATGCGGGAATGCAGATAGAATTTGAGTTTTTACAACAAATCAGAAATGGGTCCATCACCTTAGCGCGCTCACTTTTACCTTTCTACCGCGATTTGAATTTCCAAGACTCACAAGGGAAGACGGCTTTGCATTATTTATTGGGAAAAGGGGATTCGTGGTTTGAGATTACCCAAGGCCTTCTTAAAAAAGGGGCTTCCGTTGAAATTTCTGAAAAGTCCGTTTTCAATCTCGTTTTAGAGAACAATGACTTAAGAGATGCGAAAATCATTCTTCCGTACTTCACCCTGGAGCAAAGCACTACGGCTTTTAAAAAACTGATGACCGAAAAAAATCCCTTCGCGGATCCAACGTATGATTTTATCGCAGATTTAGTCAAAGCGGGTGTGAACCCGAATACTCCGCGGCCTGACGGCAAAACTTTAATGGATCTCGCAGGGAATAATCTTCAATACATCAATCTCGCTCGCCGTTTAGGAGCGGGTCAGAATAAATGAAAAGGACTGAACGAATGAAAACGATATTCATTTTGGGTGGGCTGGTAGTTTCTCTCTTCTTTGGAACAAATGCGGGGGCCGCCTCTCTGCAGGATCTGCGTAAAGCTTCCCCCGAAGCGCAAGCGCTTTTCCAAGAGTGCATCCAGCCGTCGAAACCCGAAGGAATAAAAATTTTTTACAAGGCAGTCACCGGTGATTGCGCAGAGCTTGCACTCTTTGTCGATTCAGGCACAACGCTGACCCTTGTGAACTGGGATTCGAAATCTGAAATCGATCTCGAGCCTCTAAAGTACTTTCACAAATTGGAAACGCTCCAAATCAGCACGCTCTGGGCGAAGACGAGCCATTTTGAGGTCATTAAAACGATGCCCCGTTTGCGCAGTTTAAAAGTCTCGTGCGTTCTTCCCGACTTCAAAACGGAAATGCTCTTGAATCCTTCGATTGAAGAACTCGATCTCTATATTTTGTTGGGGACCGGAGTGAAGTTTCCAAATTTAGAATTGGAAAAACTCTCCTCGCTGAATTTGAAAAGCCTAAAAACGTGGCTCCCTTTGGCGATTCCACAGGTTATGGCCCATTTCACAAATTTACGCACGCTTGAATTAATGAATCCTGATTTTGAGGACAGTTCTTTTCTCTCGAAACTCACTCAGCTTGAGAACTTAGAATTAAATGGCGGCCCTATTCACGACTACCGTTTTGTGGAGTCGATGCCTCATTTGAAAAAGATCTGGATTTGGCGCACAAAAATTGATTCTTTAGAACCGTTTGGCAAATTGTCTGAACTTCTAGATCTTCATTTTGCTCAGAACTCGTTTCCTAAAGGAGATTTCTCGTCTCTTTCGTCGCTCAGCCAATTGAAAAGCTTCGGTTGCAATGAATGCCGTCTATTCGATAAAGATGCAGAATTCTTAAGCGGTCTAAAAAATTTGGAGTACTTGTCATTGGATCGAAACCTACTCACAAACTTAGGAGCGATTCCGTCGATGGAAAAAATGACCTATTTGACCGTAGGCGATAATACTCAGTTAAAACTCGATGGTATTGAAAAACTAAAAAAGCTGACCCTTCTGACTATTTACAGAACCAATGCGTCGGACAATGACATTGATAAACTCGTCGGGTTACCGCTGACTCGATTGAACGTGGGGAGATATCAATTCTCAGAGGCTGCTCTATCAAAACTTAAAACTAAAAATCCAAAACTTCAAATTTCTACTTTCTAGACTATCCAAGGAGAAGAACATGGCAAAATACGTCGACGGTTACGTAATCCCGCTCAAGAAAAAGAACGTAAAGCTTTACAAAAAAATGGCTCAGCTAGGTTGCAAAGCCTGGATGAAACATGGCGCCCTCAGTTACTACGAATGTGTGGGCGAAGATCTCAACTCGAAATGGGGTTTGCCATTTCCTAAAATGTGTAAGCTTAAGCCGGGAGAGACCGTCATCTTCGCTTTTATCGTCTATAAATCAAAAGCCCATCGCAATGCGGTTAATAAAAAGGTTCATAAAGAAATGGAAACCAGCATGAAGGACGTAAAGATGCCCTTCGACATGCATCGGTTCTCAGTGGGTGGCTTTAAGGTTT
>CALCZU010000044.1 GCA_937903155.1 uncultured Bdellovibrionales bacterium | reverse complement strand
CCCCATTCGAAGTCTTCTATAAACGAACTGTCGCGCTAGCAATTTGAATTCAGCGCCGTACCTTTTTGCGGGTACTCCCTACCTTTTCGACAATTGAATCGGTAGGGAGTTTTGGTTTTTTGTTTCTGTACTACTTACAAGTGACGGTTAAAAATTTGACGCCGGTAATCGGGGGACTACTGACGTTCAGTTTGAAGGTTTTTCCGGAAGCCACTTCAGCGCCGGAAAGATAGGTGGAACCATTCAGTAGATTTAAGTAAATCGAGGAATAATAACCCAATGAGTAGATGTAGAATTGAGCTTTGGTTCCTTCAATCTCGACAGGCTCTTGAATCACTTGAAGATGGTCATTTACTTTAGAGAGAAGTTCTTTCTCTTTTTTCACATCGCCGAGGTAGTAAGAAAGCTTACAAGCGAAGGGAGGAGCGGGTTCTGTGAATCCTTGGAGTACTGTGATTTTTCCTGTCATTCCCATTGCTTCGTGTTTCGTGCAGAAGTATTGGTAGTTTCCCGCAACCGTTAGGATTGTCGAAAATTTCTGCCCTTGTTTTAAGAGTCCCGAATCGAATGGGTTCGCACCTGCTGGCAATACAACGCTGGCTGGGTTTTTCGCTTTTGTAGGATCCGCTGTCATCGAGTGTGGGAACCTGTCAGTGTTTACAAATTCGATGGTGTCGCCCGCCTGCACCGTCACCTCTTTGGGTGAGAACTGCATCTTGTCATCCACCGTGATCGTCACGGTCATGGCATTTGCGAGTGTTGAGATGAATAACAATGTGATTTCTAGTCCTAATAATTTTATCTGCTTCATATAAAGCCTCCTGATTTCCACCTTACCGGTGCTGTCTCGGAAGACCACAAACACTCACTGACAAATGATGATGCGATTTGATGGGATCTTTTGGCAGAGTTATTTCTAGTTAACGCCTACGCGCAATTTCATTGAACATTCTCGCGGATGGACTAAACACAACAGTAGAAACTAATTATTGCTTGGGGGAGTTCATGAAGTTTCAATCAATGCGCATTTTGGCAGCAACGTTACTGCTTTTGGTATTCGGCACTTTACCGAGTAAGGCAGTCGCCGACCCGACTGAAATTATCAGGAAATGCCATCTTCTTTTCTCAAATGGAAGTCCTGAGCAGGTGGCTTGTTTTTCCGCGAGTAGCTTAGAGATTGTCAATAAATGTCACGTTAGTTTCACGAATGGAAGCTCCGAGCAAATTGCCTGTTTTGCGGCGAAGGATGTGGACATCGTCAGCAAATGTTATCTGACTTTTAGAAATGGAACACCGGAGCAGCGAGCGTGTTTTTCGGCGAACACCGTGGAGCAAATCCACACGTGTTATCTGAAATTTACTAACGGAAGCTCGGGACAACTTGGCTGTCTTCTCAGTGGAGGGAGCGCTGAGATTATGAATGCATGTTATTTAAAATTTTTGAACGGCAGCGTAGAGCAGGGGGCGTGCTTTCGATCCCGGAGTTTGGAGATCGTGAATAAGTGCTATCTGACGTTTACCAATGGAAGTCGTGAACAGCTCGCTTGTTTCGGCGCGAGTAGTACGGAAGTTATTCGTACCTGCTACTTAAGTTTTACGAATGGAAGCAAAGAGCAGATTGCTTGTCTTTCGCATTAGCCTCTGGATGGCAGAGAGGAGATGTTCGAGAAGTTAGGGAGTGAGGATTTCATTAGGGCGGCTACGCCGCTGAAGGGAATAAGGAGTAAGGTTTTAGGAATTAATCCTTAATTTACCAAATAAAAAGAGCGCCTTTTTGGGCGCTTTTTTTATTTGGTTGCGGGGGTAGGATTTGAACCTACGACCTTCGGGTTATGAGCCCGACGAGCTACCAGGCTGCTCCACCCCGCGATAACTGAACCGGACAGTAGGCTTGTTTTCGCTTGCTGTCAATTCTGGAGTCGTTTGAAATTTAAAGGCTTATGCGTTCGTTGTGTAGACTTGGTGCTTCGGGCGGCCTGCTAGGATTTGTTCTTTGCCCCAGTTGGTTACTTTGGCGAAAGCTTCGGATTTTACGAAGGAATCGAATGCCGTTTTATCGTTCCAGTCAGAGATAATCAGATACGAATTTGCCGCGTCGACGTCTTTATATAAGGACGATGCGGTGTGGCCTGGGCTTTCTTTCATGACGCCTAGGACGCTCTTAAATGCGCGTTCGAAAACTTCTTCTTTGCCCGGGAGGACTTGGTAATTCATTCCTACTGTAACCATAAAATTTAGTTCACCAGATCAGAGTTTGGAATTGCTACTGTGACCTGATCTATCATCTCAGAAGCAACTTCGATGGACTGCTCCATCTCTTCCGTGAGGGCTGTTTCTGTCGTTTCGCTTGTCGCGACAGCGCTCACAGCCTCCTCGATAGCTTTCGTTTCACTTGCAGTCAACTCTTCAAAAGTGACCGTTTTCTTTTTCTTTTTAATCTTTCCGTGCGACTGCATAGAGCGAGCAGCCTCTTCATTGCTCTCGGCCGTTTGGGCTTCAGCCGGCGATGCGTAAACTTCCTTGCTACCTTGTCTTGCCGTATCGATTAGCGCTGAAATTTCGTCCAGTCCCTCATCGGAGGCTTCAGGACCTTCGGTCGCCATATCTTCATCGATAAATTTATCGAGTCCGGCTTCTAAATTTTTCAACGGATCTTCTGTTTGACCCTGTAACTGATCCAACTCCGAAAGTGGCGGAAGTTGCGCGATATCTTGAAGGCCGACGACCTCTAAAAATTTGGGAGTTGTTGTGTATTGCACTGGGCGGCCTGGGATTTCTGCCTTGCCGGCCATCTTTACAAGTCCGCGTTCGATCAAAGTTCTTAGAAGATGCGAGCTGTCGATGCCTCGAACATGATCGATTTCCGAACGGGTGAGTGGCCCGCGGTAGGCGACGATCGCCAAAACTTCGAGCGCCGAACGACCCAATCGGAACGGTTTTGTCTCTAAAAATTTACGGACGATTTCGGCGTTCTCAGCTTTTGTTACGAAATGAAAACCGCCTTGGGCTTCTCTTAATTCAAAACCGTGGGCCGACGACAGATAGCGTTCTTTCACACTGTCTAACGCTTCTTTAATCTGATCTTCTTTAGGGCCTTCTTCACCGAATAATTCGACTAAGCGAACGACTGAGACCGGGCGGTCTGTGGCAAACAAGATGGATTCCAAAGTCGATGTCAGTTTCTCAAGTTCCATAGTTCCTCTTAATATTGATCCAAAAGACCATCGTTTAATTCGCGGAGCGAGCGGGCGCTTCGAATTTGAATGGGTCCGTAAGTTTCGGTCTGAATAATTTCGATGTACTTCAATTTCGCCAGTTCAAGGATGGCTAAGAAACTCACAATCACATCTTTGATCCCCGGATTTTCAGGGAGGAGCGAATTAAATTGAAGCACTTCGTGTGTATCAAAAAGTTCGGTCACTAAGCGCACTTTGTCCTTGATGGACGTGTGATCGGTTTCGATCTGAATTGGCTTCTTTTGCGTGCGATCAAGCGCGATTTTTAAACAGACGAGCAACTGAAAGTTATCCACTTGATCAATCGGTGCGTCGAGTAAGCTTTCGACCGGCATCATGTTGGTAATCGCTTCAGGTGAGCGAGTATAAATATCTCGGTTCAGCCAGTGAATTTTATCGATTTGATCGGCTGCCTTTTTAAACTTTTCGTATTCGATGAGCTGAGCGACCAGAGGCAAGCGAGGATCATCTTCCTCTGCGGTTTCGTCTTTCGGCAGAATCATCATCGATTTGATAAGCGTGAGCGTTGACGCCATCACCATGAATTCGCCGGCGAGATTCACATCGATTTGTTTCATCATCTCGAGATGCGCGACGTAGGTTTCGCAAATCTGTGAGATAGGAATATCTTGAATATTTAATTGCTCTTTACGGATGAGATGCAAAAGTAAATCGAGAGGGCCTTCAAAGACGGGAAGATGAACTCGGTAACCATCTTTAATCGCCTCGACGTGTGATCCCTGGCCTTTGTTCTGCGTTTCAAAGGTCGCCTCAAGTCCCATTTTGTCTTCAGACGGAGAGGATGTCGTAAGCGGAGTCATTTGTGCCATTTGATTGCATTTATACCATTAAAGAGGCTGATTGACGATAAAGATATTGCTTGTGCTTTCAAGCAGTTAAGTTGGAGTTTCGGGCGACTTTATCTGGCGCGGGGAATAAATCCTAGAAGCTTATAGACCTCATCGAGGGTCTGGGAAGCTCGCGCCCTCGCTTTTTCGGCTCCCGTTTTTAAAAGGGCGTCGAGGTGTTTTAAGTCTTTTAAGTGTTCTTCCGTCTTTTCGCGAAGCGGTTTGATCTTCTCGACCACGATTTCGGCGGTTTCGAGCTTTAAATAACCGTACTGGCGTCCGACATACGACTGATGGATTTCAGAAATCGTCTTTCCAGTCAGAGCCGCCTGCATGGAAAATAGGTTTTGGACTCCGGGGCTCACTTCACCTTCTTGTACCGCGGGCAAAGAGTCTGTAATCGCGCGCTTAAACTTTTTAATAATCTGATCATCGGAATCGGAAAGAAAGATACTCGCGATCGGATCCCCATCCGATTTCGACATCTTTGATTCGGGCTTTTGTAAGCTCATGATGCGCGCGCCGACGGGTGGCGTAAAAATATCGGGGATGACAAAAACATCTTTCCCTAAAAACTTATTCATTCTTTCGGCAAGGTCGCGTGACAATTCTAAGTGCTGCTTTTGATCGGCGCCCACAGGAACGAGATGCGTTTTATAAAGTAAAATATCGGCGGCCATTAGAGCCGGGTAAGCAAAAAGTCCTGTTGGAATCGATTCGGAATGCTTCGAGCTTTTGTCTTTGAACTGAGTCATGCGACTCAATTCGCCCATTCCGGTGAAGCAAGTGAGCACCCAACTGAGTTCGGCATGTTCGGAGACATGCGATTGCGCAAAGAGGGTGCACTGATCGGGATGAATACCCGCAGCTAAGTAGCTTGCAATTGTTCGATACGTATTTTCTTTGAGCGCTTTCGGATCTTGGCGTGCGGTAATCGAATGCAAGTCCACCGCAAAGAAAATGCAGTCGTACTTATCTTGTAAATCAACCCAGTTCTTAATCGCTCCGAGATAGTTTCCTAAATGAAGTTGATTCGTCGGCTGAACCGCTGAAAGCAAAACCTTCTTTTTGGGCGTCGAGCTTATCGGGAACTCCTTAAAGCGTCGATTCTCGCTTGCAACGGAGGATGAGTGCTGAGAAGCGCTAAGACTCCGCCCGTTCTTCCGCTGATTTTAAGAGCGGCGACAGCGTTATTTGCAGCACTGGCTTCTTCATCATTGGGTTCGTAAGTGCGTTGCAGACTTTGAAGCGCATGCACCATTTTTTCGCGACCGGCAAAACCAGCGCCTCCTTGATCGGCTCTAAATTCGCGGCGGCGCGAGAAGTAGGCAACGACAAACATTCCGAGCACACTGAAAAGAATCTGAAAAAGCATTTCGCTAATGTAGTAAATCCAGGGCGAAGGTCTTCGGCTCTCGCGATCATTTCCGCTCATTGCGTTGGCTAATGCCCATGCCGCAATTTTAGAGAAGAAAAGAACGAAGCTATTGATAAGCCCTTGAAGAAGAGTCATCGTCACCATATCTCCATTCGAGATATGAGCGATCTCGTGACCTAGAACGCCTTCGATGGCGTCTTTATCCATCGAAGATAAGAGACCCGATGAAACGGCAACGAGTGCGCGAGATTTTGTAGGGCCTGTAGCGAATGCGTTGACTTCAGGACTTTCAAAAATTCCGACTTCGGGCATTGCAGGAAGGCCTGCCGAGCGTGCGAGTCTGTGAACCATTCCGACGAGTTCGCGGGCGTCCGAACTTCCAGGTTGATTGGGGTCGATGACTTTTACTCCCATCATCATCTTCGCCATAAAGCGAGAGAGCGCCAGCGAAATCAAAGCGCCTGCAAAACCCCAGACAAGGCAAAACGCCATGAGCTCCCCGAGATTTAATCCGCCGCCGTAACCTTGTTGGTAAATTGAGGAGGGGGAAATCCCAAAAAACGCGAGCACGAGATTCACCGTAATGGTGATCGTGACCATAATCAGCAGATTGACTGCTAAAAAAAGAAAAATACGCTTCGCAAATGCCATACAACCTCCATGGCTGTTATGGGATACATTATAGTATCTCTTTTCACAACGTCCAGTAGAGTCCTCGTAAAGGATGAGAACGATTCAAGTTATTTGGCTAATGCGACCTGTTAGGCTTAAGCGACTTTGGTCCAAGGGCTTTGGGTTGTCGGGGACTGGAGGAAGTTGAAACTTCCGTGACGTCCGCCACCGCCACCACGACCGCCACGGCGATTTCCGCCTGGTCGTTTCTTTCCGCCACGACGGCCACCTTTGGCGCGTCTTCCGAAAGCGCGCTTACCACCGCCTTTTCGAACAGCCGCTTCTGCGGAAGTCGGCTGAATCATCTGAAAACCTTCCATCGCAATGAACAGGGATAAAAATAAGAAGACTACTTTTTTAGGATTCGAAACTAACGTCAACATAAGAACCTCCACGGTAAATACCGTATACTCTCGCTTATTAGAGAATGCATAAGCGGGGCCGCAAGGTAATATCGTCGATAAAGCGCTAAATCGAGGGAAGTTACGAGGGGTTGAATACGGAAAGCGTATTCCGTGAATACAAGGAGTGCGGTGTATACAAATCGAACGGATGCGAAGCAAAATACGGCCAGACATTCGCAAGATTTGAGACTATACTCCAGCTTATGAAATCTAAATTTTTTCAACGCCTTGTCCTTTTAGGAATGGTCTTTGCGCCGCTATTTTCAGAGGCGTTTATCTTTTACGACTGGAATTTAAAGCATCTCGGACGAGAGAGATTTAGTACCAAAAACGTGGCATCGGTTTTGGCGGATGGGGATTTGATCGTGATTCAGGAAGTGAACACAACG
The DNA here is from genome assembly GCA_937903155.1 of uncultured Bdellovibrionales bacterium. GTDB lineage: Bacteria > Bdellovibrionota > FAC87 > UBA2466 > UBA2466 > CALCZU01. Next base: position 9,014 of record CALCZU010000044.1, on the reverse strand, counting down.
ATCTCAGGACGCACCAAATTACGTGAACTCCGAGATGCGATCTTAGCCATCCCGGGAAATGAAAAAAAGAAGCTCTGTATGGGGATCTCCAAAAAACCTTCCGATGGCCGCGAACGCTATGCCATGCTTTGGAATCAGGCGGAGATGGTTCAAGTCGACGAAAAAGGAAAAGAAATCGAATGTAAAGACAATGAGTTTATTGAGCTAGAGCTCACGACCGATCACAAAGAAGATATTGTCCGTGAACCTGCGTATGTGCTTCTGATGGAAAAACGATCGAAAAGAATTTTTATGGCGGCGACAATCCATGCGCTTCCAAAAGGCAATGGCAAAACACCAGAAAAAGAAATCCCCCTGATTTTCGAGTCGGTGAATAGCGAAGTAAAACGCATTCGCGCAGGTTTGGCTGAAGTTCCGAAGGCAGAACACGCGGCTCCGGAGAAAAAAGAAAGAGCGGTCGTTCTTCCTCTCAATATTGCGATTCTCGCCGGCGATTTTAATCTGTCGGTTCGAAATAAACCTTTTGAGAAAGCAAAAGAACTGGGTTTTGAACCAGTTCTGTCGAGTGGACCTAAGAGTTCTCTCTCAAAGTCCGAACGAGAACTTGCAAATCCTTATGACAATATTTTCCTAAAAGTCGTTGGAAAAAAAGTTCATGTAAACAACGCCAATGTCATCAATCTCTACAAACGCTTTGAAAAGCTTGAAATCGATACCATCTACAACACGATTAGCGATCACTGCCCCGTGCGAATGGATGTCGACTTCGACCCTAAATAAGAGAAGCTCGCGCCGTTACAAAAGCTGAGTGAAAACGAGTTGGAAAACTCCGCTTTCTAAAGCACCGCCGAAATTGGTGTCGGAATAGTCCGAAGCAAAAAAGCTATCGTTATTGTAATAAGAAACCCCGACGATCGTTTTGTCAGTGATTGAATAATCAAGTTCAGGATTCGTCCAAACGAAGTGGCTCCAAGTTCCAGAGTTTTTCGCATCCGCATAATCGCCTTTGCGGGTTTGATGGAACATCACAGGAATGCTCAGACTAATTTTCTGTGTAAACTGAATGTCCGCAATCAAGTACACGCGGTTTTCGAAAATATTATTCGCCGAAGCCGTCGCCCCAAACCCCGTTCCACTTTTCGTATGCGCAAACAGAACCGGAATTTCAAAAACACTGAGAGACAATGAATCGTTCACCTTGTGTGAAAGTTTAAAATAATTTCGACTCGCAGCAATCAATCCCAAATCTTGTTGTGCTTCCATTACCGGTAAATAAAGCCGTTGCTCGTAACTCAATTTCAAACGGTTTTCAGTATTCTCCCAAAAACCATTGATCCTTCCGCGAACGTAACCGACTTGCATCGAAGGCGCAGCTCCCGTCGTTTTTTCGCCAGGATTATATAAATTATTATTAAAAGCTTGTAGGTAAGTGAGCGAAAGATTCTTCCCCACTTTCACTCCGAGTTCCGCCGCATTCTCGGTATAAAACTCACCCGTCTTTGAGAGATACCCAGGGCGGATATCCAACATCCCCGTCAAATTCACAGTAGGCTCGACGGCCTTAATCCTCGCCGAAAGTTTCTCTTCCCCCTTCGCCGTGACCGCAAGCGCAAGAAAAGTGCCCAAAACCGTCACTTCTACTCGATGCAAAAGACCTAATCTCTTCATTTATCCCCCGTTATCACTCAAGAATTTCCCCAATGAACCCAGATCCCCTCCGAATTCATGAGCTTACTAGAGCAAAAACAAGGCCACGAGAATACAGCCTAGAATACAAAACGACACCAGGAACAAATTTCCTGTTCCAAAACAAAAAGGACAAAATGCTCCTAAGCACACACCCCGCAAGGCCTGGTGGCTGCGGTGATGGGAGCTACTTTGGTGTCCTCACGAGGCGGAAACCGACGTCTTCCTTGTGATCATCAGGCTCGCAACTGTTCCAACGCATAGAATCGACCTCATTTTCATCTTGCTTGAAACCTCCGCCCCGAATTCGACGGCTGTGGGTGACTACTCCTCCTATATGAGTTGTCCCAGCTGAATCTTTCGTCATTTCCCACACGTTTCCGTACATCTCATGTAAGCCATACTGGTTTGGTTGCTTCTGTGCTACAGGTTGAGTTTCACCTCCAGAATTTTGACTCGTCCATGCGTGCTCATTTAATTGGCTTGCGCTCTCAGTTTTTGCTCCGCCGCGAGAAGCGTTTTCCCATTCGTCTTCGGTAGGAAGGCGATACCTGTAATTGCTATCGAGTTCATTCAATTTTTTAATGAACTCTTGGACCTCATTCCAAGAAACCTTCTCTACAGGGCGATTGGGGTCAACCTCCATGCCATTTACTTGAATCTGTCTCATGCGATCTCTAAAATGGGATGGATTGGTCTTCATCACAAGCGCCCATTGCAATTGAGTTACGGGAGTCGATTGCATCGAGAGGGTTCCTTTTTTTGTCAGCGCGACGTACTCAAAACTTTTTTTTTCGGCCGCAGCAATGATTGCATTGTCGTTAGCCAACTTCTCAAAAATATGAATATTGGTTTGGATCCCTTTTTTGGAATCGGTTTTAATCTTCTTTTTTGCCTCGGCTTCTTTGTTTGCTTTTTCTTCGGCAAGCATCTTTTCATGTTCTTTTGCGAGTTCCGCCCTTTTTTCAGCAATCCATTTCTCCACCTCTTCGTTTTTCTCCATTCCGCTTAACTGCTGTAAAGTTTCTTTCAGATAGGTATGGACATACTGTAGGCCCAGTTGTTCTCCAGTGAGGTTTTTAAGGTTTCCCGATTTATCCAGTTTTGATTCTACCTCAATGAGATTTTCGACTAACTTCTTTACGAGTTTCGTTTTTTCTCTTGTGGTCGGATGGCCTTCTAATTCGTTTTGAATGTCAGAAAGGGCGTATTGGTAAATGACACTATTCATATCCTGAAGGCTCTCATCAAAGTGTTTTTTAAAAATTTGCCGTTCTTGAAGAATAGCTTCCAGCTGAGCCCTTTCTTTAGGAGATGCCTTTCCAATCAGGTGATAAATGAATGGCGTGTTAGGACCATTGAGCGTAAAAAACTTTTCTAACTGCTTAATATCCTCAATATTGGCTTTGAGCTCTCGTTTGCCACCTTTTAAAAGCCAGTCCCTGACGACGATGGCTTTTAAAATTCCACCCGCCTTTCCCAAGGTTCTGGGGCTGTGAAATTTTGTAGCTCGATAAGGTTGCTCCGCTTCTTCGTTGTTTCTTAATTTTTCTCTGTATTTTCTTCCTTCCGAGGCTTCCAATACTTCCGTATCCGCTTTTACTTTATTGCTGATGAGAACTAAGAATTTAGCCACGCTATCAGGAATTTCGACTTCACCCACCAATGCTCTGGCTTTGTCTAACTCTTCAAAATGGAGTTGGGGAATCTGGTTTTTTTGTTTTTTTGACCCGACGATTAAATCGACAGCGCTTTGCGTATTCTCAAACTCTCCCGGTACGAATGCGCAAAGTGCAAAACGGTCAAAAAGAGCTTTCGGGTCGTCATTGCCGGCCCTTTCATAAACTTCCCCGATGTATTTATTGGTAGCGGCAATCGCTGTTTCGATACTTCCAGGCTCTACTCTCGGCCCTTGAGCGTGTGCTCTTTCTGCGAGAACGCCTAGGACATTTCTCATCGCATTTGCACGCGCATCGAAAATTTCGTCGATGAATACATTGCGGGACTTCAGCATCCCTTCTTCATACAAACGTTCATACCGATTTGTTTCAGTCAGTGTTTTATAATCCAAAGGACCATGCGTTTCGGACATCGTGGTTTCTGGGGTCATTTGAATTCGGTAATAGGAAGATTTGCCACTCGCATTCTTGATGTTTCCTAAGGTTGTGTCAGCGAGCAGGGATTTTGCGTTTCCGGGAGGTCCCATCAAAAGCAAGTGCTCTTTTGAAAGAAGCGCCAGTTCAACGAGCTCTACGAGATAATCCCGCTCCTTTAAATCGCTGCGAATGGAATCAAAATAAGTTTGGTATTTAGGAACAGCGCCCAAGGCAGCCTCTTTAAGCTTTGCAATATCCCGGGAATGAGTTCCAGATTTTGAAAAGTTTCCGATTTTTCTACGGCATTCAGGTTTAAGCGCGAAACTGGAATCACAAAAAACGAACATCAGCACAAAAAGTGCTGCTGGTGTTCCGAAGCTTTTCATAACAATCCCCTTTTAAGAACGGATATCATAAATCCCCGCCTTTAAGCCACTTTAATAATGCTTTGCGTTGATCTTCGCTCATTGAAGGAATCACCGCTCTGGAATCGATTTTGTATTCGCGCGCTATGGAATCAATGTAGGTTTCCAGCGTCTCGGCGCGTTCCCCTTTTGACCATCCGCTAGAAATCGGGGTCTGAACCGCATCGAGAAAGGAAGCGAGCCTTTCAGTGACTTGCGCGTCCGGGGACTGAATCGAACTTTGTGAAAGAGAAGTTTCGATGTCTCTCGAAATTAAATCTCCCATCTTTTGTTCGAGACTTCTTTTTACCGCTAGTTGAGACAGCAATTCCTTCAGCTGGCTCGTCGTGTTCGATCTTAAATGAGAGGCATCCGAAGCGATTTTCGTATCCTGCGCGGATTTCTCGATATTTTTCATTCGTGTTTCTGGATTCAAAAACACGCTCATCTGGTCGGGACTTACGTATTGGTAATATAATTTCCCGAGATTCCCTTTCCCTTGCGCTCTAACAAATCTTTCTAGATCCGAATTGGAATCCCCAAGGCTGATAGCATTCAGAATGATTTCTACCTTGGGATCGATTTTTCTTCTCGCGGCTTCGATTTCTCTAAAATTTATTCCGTCAGGTTCTTCCCCATCCGTGATCAGTAAAATATTTGCCCTGATGAGTTCTCCTCCCGTTTTTTGTTGTTCTGCTATTTTTTCATAGGTTGAAACCAATGCCATAGTGATTTCGGTACCTCCACTTGACCCGATCGGATGCAGCCGCATTCTGTCAAAAAATGCTTCGGCCTCCTTAACACTTCCGATTCTTTCTGGGCTGTGCGGTATTGTATCAAAGGCCATGGTATAGACAGTGTGATCCGCTTTTCGCATGACCACTTCTACCTGGCTGTGATCTAAATAAGCTTGGATGAGAGCATTTCTGAAGATTTCACGGGCTCCGTTATCCTCAGTTTCCATTGAATTACTTACGTCATACACAACCACAGTAACCTTTTTTTGAATGGGTTTCTTCGGATTGTTGACCTTCACCTTTTCAGGGTAAGTGTTCTCAAGCATGTCTCCGGAAAGAAGACGCAAAATATCCTGTTTCGGAGGTGAGCCATCGCGATAAAAGAAAGGCATGCGATCTAATTCTTGGGCAAGTTGCAATTCTGGATCAGCCTCGTTGATTGGAACGGTATGACCTTGATATTCCTCTCTCACACTGGGTTTTGCCACTTGTTTTTCAAAGACATCAAGAAACGGTTTCAATCGTCCATAAATTGCCAAATCATTAAGGCTTCCATTTTGAATGGCTTCAGCCAATGCATGCCAGTTCAGTTCTCCTCGATTAGAGGTGGAAAACTCTCTCGTTAACGTATTGCGAGAAAGGGGACCCAGGAGTTGTGAGACAAAAGCTTCTCCGAGTTCCTTTTGGGATAAGTGCTTGTCTTTCGATTCAATTTTTCCTAAAAGCTCAAGAACTTTTTCGTGGGTCCGCTCTTCTTCCACAGTCAAACGAGAAGCCAGTGTTAATTCGGTAAAAACTTGTTTCAGATACCGTAGGGCTGGCATCAACGACTTTGGATCACTTCCATAGACAGACAGTGCTAACTCCTCCAAGGATTTATACTGCACCTTCGTTAAAGCTAGTTTTTCCTGCAAGAACGCCGCTTTCTCAGCCTGTTGTTTTAAAAAATCAAAGTTTGGGTTTTGTTTTAAAAGATGTTCGCAGAAATTACGGTAAGCGTTGAGCGCTGAGGCCAGACTCTCTCTTGAATCATATTGTCTCAGCGTTTTTACCCAGAGTAACTCCATGTTTCCTTTTAACAACCCAGAACTTGCCATTTCATCTAACTTTTTTAACCGAGAAACACGCTTTTTAGGTTTTGAGGATTTTCTAGTTTTTGATGAGGCATTTCGCGACCTACTTCCTTGCTCTTCTCGAGACGCCTGACTTGGAAAGTGATTTTCTCCCTTTACTTGCCCCGGATTTTTTTCCCCGGATTTCTGTCCTTTTGGTTTTATTGGTTCCTGGCTGCCATTCCCTTGAGAACTTTGAGAAGGCTGCCCTTGTTGGCCTCCTATTCCTTCTGAATTTGATTGAGGGAGTTTTTGGCCTTTTTGGGATGGTGAACCACCCGCTTGTTCTTGCTCCGAACTTTTTCCTTTGTCCTCTTTTGTTCCATTCGCCTGACGGTTTTCTTTCTTTGAGCGTTGATTTTCGAGTGACTGTTTTTTGCTATCCTGATTTTGATTCTCATCACTCTGTTCGTCTTCATTGGCTTTCTCGGAGCCATTTTTTCCGTTTTCTTCATTGGGATCTTGTGACCCCTCTTTTTCTTTATACTTGCTGTCTAACGTAACTTCTTTTTGTTCCGTTTTTTTAAATTCTTGTTTTTCTTTTTCATGCGCCTCTGGATGAACGGCTAAGTATTCAGCGCGTTCCTGAAGACGTTGAGTGCGTTTCAGAAGCATCTTGTAACCTTCAAGAATGCGTCTTTCTTTATCCGTGCCGTTGTAGTGTTCCAAAAGTTCTGAGGCTTCTCTCGCTAAACGGTTTGAAAGATTTCCTGCCTCTTTCGCAACATCAGTTGCAGGTGCGCCCCGCAATAGAAACTTCTCGTTATTTTCGACCCCCTTGAAATGATCATCTAGTGCGGCAATTTCTTTGCGCAGAGAACCCATCTCCTCACGTATGGAATCATATTTCAGGAGTAAGGGGTTCAATTCGCTGATTTCGCGTAAAACGGTTTTGCAGTCTTCCGTCGCTCGTGCTGGAAGAGAAACTAGACCCAGCAAAAGCATAAACAAAAATCTGAGGACAAAATTTGCCACATTATCCCTTTGGGCGCTATTAACCGAATCAAAACCGGTTATCTGCTTTAAATAATGCAAGAATATTACTGATGTATAGCTATAAGGGGATAATCACGAAAAGGAGGAGCTGTCAAAAAAAGGAGAATCTACCCACAGGATAACTCCGCTCAAATATCGAAAGAAGCGAGTTCACTTAGAGGATGATGTTGAGACTCAAATCCACGGATGTCACTCTGACTTTTTGGGGGCTTGCGAAGCTGTCTTGGTAGCTGACGCCGAAGCTGAAGCCTCCGAACCAGTCTTCGGGGGTTTTTTTATCGAAAAAGGAGAGGCCGGTCGTCACGTAGTAGAGCGGGATTAAGAAATGTTGGTTTAATCCTCCTAGCGTCGACGATTGGTACATCCATTGGGCTCCGAGGCCGGCGCCTAACATTGGCCGGACGTAAGGAAACTGGTTGATGGCGTATTGGGATTTAACGCCGACCGAGACGGGCATCCAGGCGAGACTGACGTTGGATTTTTCGGTTTGATTGGCTTCGATCCGGTTGATCGTGTACTCACCATCCTTGTGGGAAAATCCGAGTCTGCCGGTTAAATAAAATTGGAAAGAATCTCCGACGGAAAGAGGAGAAGACGCGCCGACGGAAATTCCAAAAAGTCCAGGGACGTTTTGGGAGTATGGAATTTCAAACGTGTTATTTTTTAAAACGATTTCTTGCGGCGTCAGAATCGAAATCTGCGGGACGATCTGAGGCCGCTTTGCGAATGATTCCTGTTCGAGATTCGACTCTTCCGCGTGGCATAAGAATCCTAGGAAGAGGGATAAAATCACGGGGGATTTAAATTTTCTCATTCTGATTAGGATACCTTAATCCGAGGGTGATTGCGAAATTACCCGCCCGGTTACGAATAATATTTATTATACGACTTTCTTGTTACTCGGTCCAACCAAAGTCGTTGAGAACGGGAAGGCGCTGCTTGTTCAGGTATACTTCTTCAGAATGTCCGCAGTTAGCGGTGGCGGTCACATCGTAAGTTGAGCTAGCGTCGCATTTTTCTGAGCGGACTACCATCGATGAGAATACGTATTTGCTCGAAGAGCTCCCTAGACCTCCCGCAGTGGTCCGACATTCATACTTAGTATAGTCCGCTGAAAACTCGGTGGTATTCGATGGAGTACAGGTCAAACTGATCGTCAAGTGGGGCGATTGGACTCGTTGATATTTTAATTCACTGAGGACGTAAGAGGACTGGTCGCTTTTTCTTTTGAGTAAAACGATGAGTTGCCGAAAACGAGACGATTCAAAGCTTGCGATGACTTGGCTCAGATCTCCCGATGGGATTTCGCTCGTCGAACAATTGTCAGCCGCTTGAGTGCGCGAGATTTTTACCTCACGTGTGTAGCAGCCGCTTGGAGAGTTTTCAGTTTGATATCCGTCCGGGGCGGTCCCATCGCTTTTTCCGAGCAGACCATTGCCTGAAAAATTACAGGAGCTTAAGAAAAGAATGACTGTGAAAAGAGTGAGAATGTTTTTCATGAGTTTATTTCCTTATTAAAATCGGCTGATGATTCCCGTTTCGAATTGGGTGTATCCCAAATTGGCGCGGACGGCAGCGGTTAATCCAAAACTTTCGGTTAAATTTAAGCTTGTTCGAACTCCACCATGAAGGGAGCCGATATTTCCATCGACTCGATGAGAGGTGCTAAAACCTGCGAGGACTCCGAGTTCCCAGACTCTGAGTTCGTCGGTAAATCCAATTCGGAGGGGAATGACTTCGAGATCTAAGCCGGTCATCAAATGGGCTGCTCTGAATTCTGAAATTGATTCGGTTCCGAGATAGAGATTAAAACCAAACATTTTTCCAAGGCCCAATCCAAGTCCGACGAGAGCTCCCCACTGAGGATTTTTTTGGTAAATCGTGGATAACGAAAATTTCCAGGGAGGAAACGAGCTGTGTTTTTTCGAAATCGTTTCGGTAGTTCGATTCTCGGGTTGAGCGACCGGGGTGTACACCGGAACC
>CALCZU010000043.1 GCA_937903155.1 uncultured Bdellovibrionales bacterium | reverse complement strand
TGCCCGGTCAGGTTAACCATTGTGTTTAGTGCTTTCAAATTCTCCGGTTTTAAAAAAAAAGGGTCTAGCTCGCTCGCACGCTTTACAAACTCGCGCATGGAAGCCGTCTTCCAGTAATGCTGTTCATATAAGAATAACTTCTGAAATTCGATTGCATAGCTTAGAGACGCATCTCCCGTGACCAGAATCGGCGCTTCTGAATGAGCAATGAGGGCACGGCTTATTTCTAAAGAAAGTTTGTCGTAAATAATCAGTTCTAGGTTTTTAGGTAAATTGGTAGGCAAATAATCCGCGTGGTTTTTAATAATCACGAAATTTTCATTGGGATGAAGTTTGGCATATTCATACATCATCGTAAGATACTCTTCGGCGGACTTATTAAAGGTTGAATAAGCAAAGGCTAACTTTTTGCCCTCGAGAAAACTTTCCTTCCGCGAAAGAAGCTTTGCGAGCTCCGTTTCTAAGTTTGGACGCGACATAAAATCGTTAGGCACCTTCGGTGAAATCTGATAACCACCGGCGCGCGCTCCCGTGTGCCAAGGAATTACAAAACTCTTCCCGCTATTCTGAAACCCCGGACTCACCGTGTACGGATGACCTTTATATTCTTCGAAGTAGAAAATAACCGGGGCGTTCGCTTCAAGTCTCATTAAATCGTGGATATTCGTCTTTTCCATGAATTTATCGGGGAGATAAACACCTCGCGCATAGCCCCAATCGGTTGGCTCGTCTTTGAGGGCAAATCCTAGAAAAAAATCCGCAGGGGGCAACCTTGTACCGTAATAGTAATTGATGCCATTGATTTGCTGAACCTTGAGGGTAGGGTCAAAATTTGGGACAAGCACTCGAAGCTTTTCGAGCTGCAATTGGGTCACCTTGAAATTGATTGTGAGATCGGGGCGGAGTCGCTTTAATTGCTGAGACATTTCGACATTCCACGCAATATCTCCGTAGCCGCCCAGCGGCACCCCGGCAAACATATTGACGGTCAACGCTAACGATAGGTCAGCCAAGCAGTGCAAAAACACCGCTAATATCAAAGCTCTCTTAAACAATCGCATTCTCACCAATGACTCCAGGGTTTAAGGGAGCAAAACAGATGCCGGCTCTTACCTGTTTTCAATTTGTATACAACAACTAGACCCTAAACAAACAAATTAACATCTTGTTGGCCGATGAGAGTGCGGGAAACTTAGGCATTTGTCCGTATCCGTTGAATCTTAGGACCTACCGTGAACACCTTTTTGCTTCCTGCCAACATCAGTCACAATTTGTTGTGCCGTTATCGCAACTATCGAGTGAAAGGGTTTCGATAAGTCCCGGGTTTTTTCGCGTATATGTTGTGAGAGAAACCTTACGGATACATCCAAAATGACTTTGATAGGAGAGACTGAATCCAGCCGCCGTCATCAGCCCTGTTTTGTGGCCATCCCATTCCGATACAATATCGGAAAATTTATTTTTGAAAGATAATTTACCTTCGCTGTCTTTAACTAAAATTTCCGCGGATGTTTTTCCGGTTTGGCTTTCGGGATTTTGAATCACGACCTTGATATCGCCCGATTTACCTTTTGCCTTACAAACCCAGTCTGCTTTTGTGTTAGAAGCTAGCAAAAAGATTGGCACCAACGATAGCAACTTTAATTTTACTGATTTTTTCATTCAACTCCCCTTTACTTACATCCTAGAGACAGTATGAGTAAGTCATGGGAATTGGATATTGTATTTTTGTGCAATTAGAACAAAAAATTGTATTTCAAATATGATGTGATTTGACTTTCCTTTTCGTTGCAACGAAAAGAGTGCCTCACGCCAAGCCCTATTCCTCGGTAGTGATCTCATCGCCAATCTGAAAAACGCATTTGCTGACCCGCCGACTCTTGACACTGTTTCTTCACGAAGTTAATCCTCTGCGCAGGGGGAATAAATGATCAAAAACATGGGTGTAATTTTCTTAGGCGTATTTGCTCTTCTAAACTTTTCTAATGCGGTCGCAGATTCGAATAATCTGGCATGCTATCAGTCTGGGACATCCCTTTACAATATGACAGTCGAGCAGCTCACTCGCCTTTGCTCGAGAGCTCAGCAACCGGACCCCACAATTCCCGTCCAATGCTATCAATCCGGTACACATTTTTATAATATGACGGTGACTCGTCTCGTGACTCTTTGCAAAGACACGGTGGTCGCACCCGCAACCGGCCCCACTGCGTGCTACAGCGCAGGAACGAGTCTCTACAATATGACGGTGGATTCTCTGATCAATCTTTGCAGGGGAGCAACGGATACTCAACCTGTGAGTTGCTATCAGGCGGGCACAGGCTTTTATAATATGACCGTACAATCTCTTGCGATTTTGTGCGGAGGAGCAAAAGACTTATCTCCTATCGAATGCTACAGAAATGGCATTGGGGAAAATATGACGGTCCAAACGTTGGTTAAACTCTGCCGAACCCAGAACGAATAAATTCTTTTCGGTACCAGAGAAAGCGATTATGCGAACGTTCAAACTTTTCGGCATCTTTTTTCTGACTTCATTTTCTTTGTTTGCAATTCAATGGCAAGTCATCGGGCAAAAATCAAATGAGCCTGTATATCAGGGGAACTTTCAAGCGGATTTCAAGAAGTCTTTAGGGGAGATTACGGTCTCTATTTTTAATCAGAATAGAATTGAATATTTCGGAAATAAAGAAGGCATGAATTCAATTTTAGGCAGTCCGACGGGAGATTCGCTTTTAGTGATCGAAAGCGGGACGCGAATGCGAGCTTATGGTTGGTGTGTCAGGGTAAATAAAAAACTGATCTCTGTTTTGCCTAATCAATTTTATTTCTCTGATCAAGATGCAGTAATGACCTGGTACTTCGGTTACATGCAGTATGACAACAACCGTTGGTTTGAGGACTGCTACCCAGCTTACGTGAAGCCCTTGAACACCTACCCATGAATTTAAACTGTCATTTAAAAACACCTCAGCTCCGACACGCTTTGTAGTGTTGCAAAAAGTTAAAGGTTAATTCGTGCATGAGGGTTCTTGTTTGTACAGGAACGGGAGGAGTTATATATAGGGTACAGTCAAATTTATTAATGAGGTATTTAAATGAAGCATTTATTATTTTTAATACTAGTTGGGTTGGTAAATCAGGCAGTTGCTGCTACAAATCTTTTGGAACTGAGAGTTTCTTCTCTCAGACCTACAATGCGTGGGTACTTAAAGAGTGTTGTTTTAACCAGTGAAGGAAAAGCTGTTTATTCTGTAAATAACGTGGAAAATTCAGTTGAGAACAAACAAATTGAAGTTGCAAAATTGACCGAGCAAGAACTGAAAAAAGTTAAATCAGCGATTGCAGAAGCTTCTCAAGGCGATTCAAAACGTCAAACCGATTTGTGTGAAGCGATTCCTCAACTCCACAAGATTTACAAAGCGGAAACACTCGTACTGCGCGATGCGAAGGTTCCCTGTGGCGGCGCTACCTACAATGACAACGCATCCGCTAAAGAGCTGGTGAAACAGCTTGAACAATGGATAGCTATCGGGGATTCCAAAGGAAACTAAGCTCGCAAACCCAGCGACCCGTTTGACATCGTTTTATTTGCAGAAGGTACTTACTTCCCTAGGAAACCGGCCGCGTCAATTAACGCACCTAGTTTCCTAGGGAAGTAAGTACCTTCTGTTTTGAAATATAAATATCATTCCCAAATAACTTCTTCGCGACATTGTAGAATATCCTTTAGAGATCCTTTACCGACACGATGGATACTTTCATGTAACGGGGGCCGGTGCCGCGGGTGCCGATCGATTTTCCATGACGGAAAAGTTCGAACGTATATGGCTCGTTCGTAAGCGGGATATCATCGACGAGGTCGAAGGCGCCAGGACAAACCGACTGATTGCTACTCTTTGAGCCGAAAACATAGCGGTCTATCCATTCAAGAACTTGGGTATCGGACATATCGGCTATAATCTGTGCGAGGTTTTTCTGGGCAGAGTTCCCCTCGTAAATCGCTTCCTCCACGAAGATTCCCTCGAAGATCTTTTGATCGGGAGTGAGGTGGCGTAGCGAATCGCGAAATGCCCGACAGAGGCACAGCGGAAGATTCCCCCCTGCAAAGAGGATCTGTTTCGCCTCGCTGAAGTGAATGGAGTGATTACCCCCGGCGCTCAAGATGATCTTATCCACTTCGTTTTGATCGAGATAGTATTGACTTGCCGCCTTACCCGCAGTCGTGGAGGCAGAGTGAACGGTCATGAAGGATGCCACATCTTCATTAGAGAACATCCCACGCAGCTGGCGAACTCCCTCTTTGGCCGTCGACTTATGGTCCCAAAAACTCGTAGGGTGGTTGAAAAAAAGAACGGTCTCCCGACTCTCCTTGTATTTTTGCTTCTCATTAAAATGAGGTTTGTATCCTTCATTCTGAGCTTTCGCCGTGGAGAAGAGAATCGTAAAGAAAAAGCTGATACCCAAAATGGAATGATGCCGACTTTTCATGCTGAGCCCCTTGATAGCCGACGGAAATTATAAGAGAGATTTGAGTGAAAAGGTACTTACTTCCCCACGAAACCAGGTGCGTTAATTGACGCGGCCAGTTTCCTGGGGAAGTAAGTACCTTTTGGTTTCAATGGATAGGAACACAAAAGTAAACACTTCGATCGGATCTGAAATCGCATCTTATTGACTCAAATTTAAATAGGATTAAACCTAAGACTAGAATCGTTGGGAGTATGTTTTATGAAACTTTTTTTGTTCTTTGCTTTAGCTTTTTCTGCGCGAATTTACGGTTATGTCTCGGTCACTTTGGATGAGGCTCGGTCGCTGGGAGTGGCGATTGCGGGTGCGGGCGCGCATGCCTGTGCTTTATCCGAAGACGGAATCGTTTCATGCTGGGGGGAGAATCAATCTGGACAGGCAACTCCTCCGCCTATGTCGAAAGTCATTCAACTCGCGCTCGGGGATTTTCACTCATGTGCTGTGACTGAAGAAGGAAAAGTTTTTTGTTGGGGATGGAACTGGATGGAGCAAAACAATGTTCCGCGTCTTCCGAAGATTAAACAGGTCGCTACGGGAAATTCCCACACCTGCGCGCTCTCTGAAGAAGGTAACCTGACCTGCTGGGGATGGAATGTTCATGGCCAAGCTCCTCCTCGGGGTTGGTCTGGTATTCAGCAAGTGGCAGCGGGTAGCGCTCATAGCTGTGCCTTGAAGGCAAAAGGCGAAGTCTTTTGCTTTGGACTTGAAGATGCGAACCGAACAGCCGTTCCCGCACTCCCCAGAATAAAACAGATTGTCGCAGGCTATGCTCACACTTGCGCACTGTCGGAATCCGGAAAAGTCTACTGTTGGGGTGACAAACGAGAAAACCAAATTTTTGTTCCCGAACTGTCAAATATCCGAAAACTGGTCGCAGGCAACTCGCATACGTGCGCGCTTTCAGAAGACGATTCGGTATCCTGCTGGGGTTCAAATTCGAGTGGTCAGCTTGACGGTTTTTCGAACGTGAAAGCAAAACAATTAGCTTTGGGCACTTCCTATACTTGCCTTGTGAAGGAGGATGGTACGACTCCTTGCTGGGGAAAACAGGGCCAGAGTACATTTATTCCTAAAGCCGTCACTGAGATGGTGGCAGGCGACGCGCCGATTTATTTTCGTTTAGCATCGCTTGAGAGAAATCTCCGCCGACTTTCCAAAAGGCTTTATCAATATAAATCGTCTTATCTCACTGGAATGTCCGATCTTCTCGCTGAGTTGAAAACCGAAACGGCGCAGTCGGCGAGGTTTTTTGTCTTGGAATTAGTCTCTCCCGTCATCGAATCAACGCAGACTCAGTTTGTAAAAGAAAGAGCTCTTGAAAACCTCGCTCAAGGATTGCGAGAGGCGAAAGAAAAACTAGGCGTTCCGGGGATTGCTTCGGTCGATTTAACCGCAAATGTTTTCCGAGTTTGCTTAACCGCTGCTCGCCTTGCGATGCAAAGTTCAAAACCTTTTCTTCTAGGAGAAGTGAACTCTTCGAATGCCGAGAAATTTCTCACGCAAATCGCTCTTTTGGACGTGAAGGTTAAAACGGAAGGATTTCGTTCCTCTCAAGCTCAAGAATTCAAAGAGCTCCTGATGGCGAATAAGACTTTGATTGAGCAGCTTCAATCAGAAGCTAGAACTTCCGGATTTGGGACAAGCCTCGAGAAAATCCGAATCTATTTCGAATCCAAATAAAAAGTTATGGATGCTGACAGCCGTATGACAAAGGATATCCCTCCCTTAGTGATTGCAACGTAACCGAAGGGGACGGAGTTGCGGTTCGCAAGCCCGTTCAACTCAGAAAAGCCGAGTAAAAAAGGCGACCTGCCGAATTGAGAAATCGGTATGAGTGTTTACAAGAAATAACGGATTTCCCGGTGGAGACGTGTCGTGATTCGTTTTCACGTTGAGGGCGGGTACGCCCTCTGCTATCAAGTGCATCAAGCTCACTTTCGAAAGGAAACTCGATGCGCGCATTACTTTTCACCTTGGTCATTTTTGGAAATTTATCGATGGCCTCGGAGTTTCTTTGTTTACAAGGATACCTGTGGAGTAGTGGGAGTAGTACCCCTCTCGTAGGAGTGGAGAAAAAAGCCTGTCAGGATGCGCTGGAGAAATCCAAGAATGGATTTCTGTGTGTGGCTAATTATCTCTGGAACACTGGGAGCAATTTGCCTATCCTCGGAGTCAATCAGAAGTCCTGCCAGGAAGCGCTTGACTCGTCTAAAAGCGGATTTATTTGTGTGTCAGAATATCTTTGGAATACCGGAAGCAATTTGCCTCTCCTGGGTCTGAACAAAAACGCATGCCAGGACGCCGTTCAGAAATCCAAGAATGGATTTCTTTGTGCTTCGGGTTACCTATGGAATAGCAAAGGTCGTTTACCGCTCATTGGGATTAGCACCGAGCAGTGCTTAAAAGAGATTGCTCAATTCTGAGGCTGCTTGTCATCTTTTATGACGCGCTTAAAAGAAGCGAGATTTTACTTTCTAAAACTCCGATCTTTCTTAGTGTTTCCAGCATTCCGCAATTTCACAAAGTTCCAGTCAAGTGACTAAGTTCTCCTCCGATACGTTAGTTTATCCATGGAGGAGTAGCCCAAAATGTGGATCCCCAAAAGGCCTGAGTCCCTAGAAGAAGCAAAATTAGAGGCGCAGTACGTCGAAGATTGTATTTTGAAGATCCTCAATGTGCGTGGCTCCATGCGTGGCGGAAAATTCGCCGATTCGTTTAAACTCCCCTACGGTTTAATTGAAGACACCATCCAGGACTTGCGGAATCGCGATATGATTGGTGCTGCGGGCGGTGGCTCTGCGATGGGTGGAAATTCGGGCTTAAACTTTGGGCTTACGAGTAAAGGGATCGAACTCGCGGCAACCGTTTCAAAACGTTCCCCTTACTTTGGTCCTGCTCCCGTCGATATTCCCGACTACATCACGTCCGTTGAAAACCAAAAATTTCAAAATCGAATGGTGCGACGCAACCATCTTGAAAAAGCCTTTTCGGATATCAAAATTAGCCAAGAATATTTAAATCAATTGGGCCCTGCGATTAATTCAGGGGGACCTATCTTTCTTTATGGAAAACCGGGGAACGGAAAGACAACGATGTCCGAGCGAATTGCTCGCCTTTACCGTCAGGGAATTTTCATCCCTCATGCAATCCAAATGAATGGCGAAATCATTCAAATCTACGACGAAAAGATCCATAAAAAAATTCCGGTCGAAATTCTGCCCGAAGATCACCCTTTGCGTTTAGATCCGAATCAAGCCGATCCCAGATGGGTTTACGTTTTTCGCCCGTTCATTGTGGTCGGGGGAGAGCTTACGCTCGAAATGCTGGATCTGACGTTTATTAGTGGTCAGGCGAGCTACGAAGCGCCTTTTCAGTTAAAAGCGAACTGTGGTGTTCTCCTCATCGACGATTTCGGACGCCAAAAAGTGAAACCCTCGGATTTTTTAAATCGTTGGATTTATCCTTTGGAAAAAGGAATGGACTTTCTTTCGCTCGCGAGCGGTAAGAAAATTGAAGTCCCTTTTGAACAGCTCATTATTTTATCGACCAATTTAGATCCAAAAGACTTGGGAGACGAAGCGTTTTGGCGCCGAATCAAATACATGATCGAAACGCCGAGTCCTACGGAAAGCGACTTCAAGTTCATTTTCCAGACGATTTGTGCCAAAAAAAATGTGGCCTTCGAAGAAGAAGCTTACGCCTACATGGTCGAAAAATATTACAAGCAAGCCGGTCGAGAGTTTAGAAGCGTCCATCCAAGAGACATCATGAATCGCGTTTCCGATTTTATCTCGTACTTTGGATTGCCGCCAAAGCTCACCCGGCAGGTCGTCGATCAAGCGTGCAATTCTTTCTTCGGAAATCAAGCCGCTCAAACGGCTGCGGCTCCCGCACAAAGACTGGCTGGCTGAGAGACTCGCAAGTCGTTTATTGAAAACGAACGAGTTCTTCGGTCGTGTATTTGCGCGGATGCCAATTTTTCTCAGGTGAATCCATCATCGCACGGCCTTTGTTATAAACACTGCTATCAAAAACTGCTTTTAAATCTTTTCCTGATTTTCTTTCTAAAAACTCACGGAATTCTTCAGTCGTAATCGTCTGGTGTTGTTTTTCTTGCCAGAGAAGCGCTAAGAGTTTTTTCATCCCGCCTAAGTAGGAATCTAAATGACCGATGACTCTCATTCCACCGGAGTATGCTAACTCGGTTGTGTACCGACGATAAGGGGAGAATCCCGCGAGATTTTGTCGGCCCGGTTTGGAAGTATATCTCGGATAACCATTGTCCCGCCAGGACGCAATCGCTTCATCAATCCAAGCAGAATTTCCGCCTGCAGGAGTCACTCCTCGTGCGAACCAGGAGTGCGTAATCTCATGTCCTAATGCGCCGGTGGTTGTCATCGTGGCGCCACAGTACTCCATTCCGCCTCCCGTGGACGTGACATAGACAACGAGATTCTCGTGACCATAAGGACCGTAGGTATTTTCAAGCTCTGTAAGGACTTTTCGAGCGGTCGATTCTGCAGTACTGAGCGATTGTCCGTAGATGATGACGGGAATCGTTTTTTCTTTCGATCGCACTTCAAACCGTTTCTCAGGAAAGTAGCCTTGGTTTGCAATGTGGAGATAGAAACTCGAAGCGGTGAAATGTTTTGGAAATTGAATCTGCCAAGCATTATCTCCGTTTTCTCTGAGGCGACCATTTGTGTAAACGACGTGCTTTGCCCGAGCATTCTTAAGAGCGATTTCGATACTGGCTTCGTAGTGATCATATTCAAACGAAGTCGGACCGTATTTCTCGAAGAAATTTCTGTCGGAGAGATCTCCCACAAAAAATCCGAGACGAACGGCTCCATTACTAAAAACAGCGCTCGAGAGATTCCATTGTAGAGACATTGTGTGGCGACCGGCTTCCAAATTTTTTCCGAGTGCTCGGAACTTTGTTACGCCATCCACTGCAATTTCTTTGGCGTCGCTTGCCATCCCGTCGACGACTACATTCTGGGGCGTCGGAACGAGATCAAATGCAGGATAGCCTGTTTCTGCGGTTTCAAATTCAATCGTTGCGAGACCCTTAACGGTTTTCGCATTTGTATCGATTTCGTATTTCAGTGAAGCCGTCGTAAAATCCGAGGGAACGATTTTTTTCGAGTTCGATTGGAATGAAGAAAAAGCATGATCTAAATCGCCTGCCATCACCAGTGACGCAGACAAAACACACAGTAGCGCGATACGCATAGAAACTCCTTTAGAGGTTTTCGGGATGGCACATCCCGTAAGCTACTTAACGGCTAGATTGGGAGGAACTTGTCTGGAAATGCCTAGAATCGTTAACAGGAGTTTGGTTGAATATTATCCCACGAAAAGAGGGACTTACGTTTGGGGAGAATAGATAAAGGACCGGAGTTACCGGTCCTTTGCGATTGGAAGATTTAGCGAGCGGGGGTCGGTTGCGGAGTGTGCGTAGGATGGTTTGATTGTGTGTGTGTAGGGGATGTCTGTTCTGTTGAGCTTCCTGTAGTGCTCTGCATTTTTGTTTCGTCTGGATTACGAGTACAGCTTGCTGCGAACACTAAGAAACTACAGAGGGAGAAGAGTAATTTTTTCATTTTTTTTCCTTTAGTTGTGACGAGCGCCAGATGAAAAATTTCAAATGGAACTTCATTCATTTTGCAGACGAATAAGCAATTCATAAGCCAGATGATGCGCATTGGCTAAACTCTTCAACAAGGTTGTTTAATCCCCCGAATGCCTTTTCAGGAGGCCCTTTTAGGGACACTGATAGGAACGTCTTTGGCGGATGAAGAGCGGTTAAATCTAATGTTGTGCGGCATAGCGATTGCAAATCTGCTTTGCAACTTAGAAAGGTCTTATGAAAATAATTTTTCCGCTCATCGTTTTGTTCGTCGGGATCTGTGATTTCTCCCTCGCAGATTGCAGAAGTGATTTCGCAGCAGTGGCCGCCAATCAAATCCCTCCGCTAAGAAAACCCTCTTCTTTGCCAATCGCGCGCAACAACGTAGAAGTTGAGGAGCCGGAGTCCGGTACATCGCAAAAATAAAGATCAATACTCTAAATTTTCAGTGGTCGCGAACTCCGCTCACAAAGTGAATGGGCCAAATTTGTTGCTCTGAGCGTAAAGCAATACACGGGCCACAGTGCCTGTGATGCGTTTCGCTTCGGCAATAATGCTTTGAAAGGGATGAAAACTGTCAGATGTTCTAAATTACCCCAATTGATAGCAAGCCCATTTAAGATTGGTTTGACGGACTCTTTTGGACAAAACCTTGCCGTGTGTACGCGTTGAAATTTTCCAGAGAATGTTAATTTGAGTTATCACGACAACTTAACGATCTTAAATTACACACACAAGTTTTTTTCGTTCGGTGGCATTTTGCTTGCACAGTCAAGATGAAAACGGATCGCTTTTTTGAAACTGCATCCAAACCACTCAGGAGTGTCTATGATAAATCACAAACAATCTAAAAAATCAGTTAATTCTCACAGCAAGAATTCGCGGAAAGGATCCGAGTCCGCAAAGAATTCGGAAACAAGCAAAACTCAAAAGTAAATTTGTAGGATAATTATGACCCAATCAAGACAAACGGTTCGAACAACACAAAATGTTTCTTCCATTAAACAAGACAGCGATCAGAGCCAAACCTCGGTCGGCTCGTCCCAAAATGGTAATGGCGCTTCACTTGCGAAAGAAGGAAACATCGAGCGACTTGCCCCGCGTTCGCCTATGGGCACGGATGTGAGTGCTTAGGTGTTTAAGTAGCCCCAAGAGGGAAGGGTTCCTCTTGGGGTTTTAATTTATTCTCAGATAGAATGGGCGAGTAATTGAATGGCCTTCTACGACCTTGTTTCTAAAGGGTTTAAAATTTCATACCCCGTTTGTGTTGTTTTGATGTTGTTTTTAATTTTTTGGTTGAAGACGGGACGAGAGAATATTGTTGTTCAAACGCTGAGGGAGATGCTTCCCGTTTTGGATAAAAATACACTAAACCAGATTGAAGAAGTTCATAAGATTCAAAATTTCTCTCAGCTAGGATTTAACTAATCTTTTCGGACGGAAGAGACGGCAACACAATTCCTTCACAATTGCTGTGTATGATGAAGGGCTTAGGAGCGTATGAAGCCATTGAAAGCTTTTGTTATTTTTTTGGGCCTTTTACTCCAATCCATTTCGTTAGGTGAGTCGGTAGAACGAACGGTGTATGGCACCGCCCCTTGCGCGACGGATGTTCGTGTGAGCGTTTTCAACCCAAGTCGGGTTCCGCAAAAAGTGAAGATTCTTTTTAAAGCAGCCGCTCAGTCAACTGTCTACAATATCGGTGGAGGCGTTTTGGGGGGACTCAATCCTTCCGGGCAAAACTCGCTCAACTGTTCAGTGGATAGAAAAGTGTGCGCCATGAATGTGCGCAATAATTCTTCAATGGACGATGAATTTTTACTCGATGCCGGAAAAACAATTACTTTAGCAGTCGGCTCCAGTTGGGGAAGCGCTTCTTTCGAAAATGGAATCGGAATTCAAGTGACGGCCTCCGGGGCTCCTGGCGGTTTCGTGATCGCCACAGGCTCTTCACTTTATCTCGACACTCGGATCTTCAGTCCATTCCCGATTAACAGTGGCCGCCCATTTTAGTTCATTTCATTTCGAAGAGATCGGTTCAAAAACTTTAAAGATGGCCTGATGCTTTCAAGGCACTTTAGCGTTTGCAAGTGTGGCCGTAGTTACGGATGAAAAGATTGCGTTTTGAAGAAGCACTTTGAGCGGTTTTCCTAAAGTCGTCGCTGATTTTGTATTGATCGGCACAAACGATACAGAGCCATTGGACATCGAGCAGACGATTGCGATGTTCGTAGCGTTCGACATCGGGAGCCGCGCGTTGGCAAACCTCACACTCGGTTCGGTGGTGGTGCTCGTGAATTTTGCTTCCGTCCTTGGCTTTATCCTTGGTGCCAGGAGCTTCTTTGCGTTTCATGTCGCTGCTTTTTAAGCCCGCTTTTTTTAGTGCCTCACCTAAACTCATAGTGAATCTAATAATCAAATTTTCAGAGGCAAATCAAGTCTTTCATCAGTTTTGACTTAATGCGTCTGATATTCTTAGTAGAAGTTTATCGATTCTGTGATAAATCTCCGGTTCGATTTTGGTGCCTATCTGGGTTAGGTACCTTGAGGGAACGGGGTATCTTATGAAAAAAGCATTTCTAATTTTATTGGCGTGGGTTTCGATGGCGAGTTTTGCAACGGATTCGGTGAGCTGTGTTGGGCCACAGGGGGATCGGTTGTCTTTGAAACGGATTGTGGATGCCGAAGGAAAACTGAAATATTTCGTGAATATTGATGAGGCGCTCTCTTCCCAGTTTGTCGGTCGAGTGGTGAATAGAGTACTCGTCCAAAATCAAACGACTAAAGCCGATGTTTTTTACGATTGGGATGGAAACTCGGGCGTAAAACTTCTCTTCCGAAAAGGTTTTTTAAAATCTGAAAAAGGGGGCGTTTCTCTCGCCCTTTTAAAAGTGGAATACAACGACATCGCGAAAGAAGTCGTTTCACACAAACTCAACTGTACTGCTGAATAACGTCGGAGCGTTTAATTTACGTTACCGTAAGTTAACGCAAATATGCGGAAGAATTCTTTCTGTGACAATTCGTGTGCTAAGTCTACTCTCATATTAAAGATAAGTGAGGAAGCCGTGAGATATCTTTTAATTGTCAGTTTAGCCGTAGTTTTTTTTTCGTCCTTAGCGCAGAGTAAAGAACTGAGCGTCTTCCCCGAAGAACTTCGCGGATATTTTAAAAAGTACAATTTTACCTGTAAATCTGCCGAAGCAAGTAAAACTGAACTTGAAGCTTCCGGGCGCATCTCTGTTAATTGGCACACCTACCACACTTCGAATATTGGAGCCTTGGGACAAAGTACGATTCAACTCACCGAAGACGGTAAAAAACGTG
>CALCZU010000042.1 GCA_937903155.1 uncultured Bdellovibrionales bacterium | reverse complement strand
TCAGATTCAATTTAACGTTGGATGAAAAACCGCCTTGATAGTGAATGACACCGGCTAAGGTTTCATTGGCAGCGTCGATGGATTGAGCATAATCGATTTGCTCGGTTGCGAATAAACTAAGACTCAAAGTAAGAATGAAAAGGTAAAACGGCTTCATGTTATTTCCTTTCGTGAATGTTTGAGAAAAGATAATTGTGCGCTTCAATTCTACCCTAAGTAAACTGAATTTATTCGAAAGAAATCAAAGTGTTTCAATTTGGTACTGATGAAACTTTTTAGTGACAGAGCTTGTCACAAAACGATTCTGAATTGCGCGAGCTAAATTATTGGCTGCGTTTCGATTCGACGCTAAAAAGAGATGGGGTTCGATGAGTTCAAGTTCCATTAAAAGCCATGCGTTTGCATGAAAGACGAGGTCTACTCGAGCGTAGAGAAGATCGTGAGGGACGGAATCTAAAATCTTTTGCGCAAGCTTGAGCGCTTCTGCAGGTGCGTCAATCGGGCTGTCTTTGCCTCCGAACTCCGACTGCACTCGGAATTCGCCCGGCGCCGGTTTTTTGTGAACGGCGTGACTTAGTTTCTTATCGAAAAAAATCAAAGAAATCTCGCCCTCCGTTTGAATGGAGTTTAAGAAGGGTTGAATCAAAAGCTCGTACCCGGAATCATAGGAAAGTTCTGGAAAAGAGTTTGAAGAGATAACAAAGGTTTTCCAAGACCCTCCCGAAATCGTGGGTTTGACGACAGCTTTTTTCCAATCGCATTCCGCCATCATTTGCAAAATCTGATTGGGACTTTCGAATATCACTTTTACAGTCGGAACCACTGCAAAACCTTGCTCACGAAGTTCCAATAAATAAGCCTTATCGTGATTCCAGCGGACGATTTTCGAGTCATTCCAAAGCGGAATTTTTAGGTGGTCTAGTTTGGCAGTCCAATCGAGATATTTTTTGGCTGAAAGATAGTAATCCCAAGTACTTCGGATCAAAACGGCATCAAAGTTCGACCAATTGAGATCTGAATCCCAAACCGCAGCAGTCGGATGAATTCCCGCTTTGTGAAGGGCGTCGACCAAAATCTGATCGTCCTTCGTGAGCTGAGGGTGTGCCTTATCCGTTGCCAGTGCGAGCTTGAACTTCTCCATCGGGGGAGAGTCTATCCGCAACCGAAAGCAGTTTCAAAAATTAATTCGACGCTTCTTTATTCGGGTTGTTGGTGCTGGTGCTCTGTGCAATTCCGCAGCTAATAATTTGATCCGGTTTTCCATTTGTAACTTTTTTTACAACGACCGCTCTTGCGAGAAGTTGTTTCCACTCGTCCTCTGTTTTGACTGAGGGCAGAGTTCCTTCGCTGGTTTCAATCTTTTGATTTTTTACTTTTACCGTTGCGAGTTGGAAAAGTTCCTGTCCAGAGCCTTCTTTGGCGGAAAGCGCTTCGCCCTGTGGGCAACGTTTTGTGTCAATGAGGCTGACGGCGTAGTGTTCGCCTTTTTTCGCGGTTCCGTTTGAGTTAGCAAGTGCCACGAGGACCCTTGCGCCATTGTCCTTTTTTTGGAACTCAACGGTTCCTGTCACTTTTGAATTGCCGACCGGTTGCAATAATGATCGGATTAAAATATCGGTGTGGAGCGTATGGGCTTGGATACTGGGTTCTGGCTCTTGCTGCATTTCTAAAGCATGTCCATTTTGGGCGGAAAATAAAATCATCGAGGTCATCACTGCAAATGTTTTCAGCATAAAAGTCCTTTTCTTGGTTTCTAAAGGCGAGATTATGCATAGGGCATACCATAGTGCTCTTTGACTTAGACTTGAGCCTAGGTTTTAATTTGCCTCTGATGAACTCATCTATTGTTCCATTACCCGCAGTCAATACAGCAATTCTGAATTCCCATGGGGAAATCTTACTCACTTTGCGTTCGAAAACGGTTCGGGAGCCTTTAAAATGGTGCTTACCGGGCGGTCATCTAGAAATCGGAGAGACCTGGAAAGTTGGAGCGCGAAGGGAGACTGCAGAAGAGCTCGGTGTCACCACGAAAAATGAAATTTTTTGCGGAGTTTATTCGGACCCGGAGCTTACCATCACCCAGGACGTAATGCCCGAGGGATTTCGAGGACAATATGTCGTTGCGGTTTTTATTGCGACCGAATGGGATGGGGAATTCGCCCCTAATGACGAAGTGGAGGATTGGGACTGGTTTTCGTTAGATAATCTTCCCGAGCCGATTATTCGTTCTCACCCGATTCGCGCAATCGATGCCTTAAATTTTAAAGGAGTTCCCTTTGTACGTTAATAAGAAGCATCCGATTCCGGCCGTGACTGCGGCGGTGATGAGAGAGGGGAAAATTCTTCTCACTTTGAGATCCGACAGTGTGCAATTTCCAAAACATTGGTGCCTGCCCGGAGGCAGAGTGCAAGGTGGACAAGATTGGAAGAAAGCGATTGAAGTCGAATTGGAAGAAGAAGTGGGACTTAAAATTAAATCCTCGACGCTTCTGGGAATCTATTCGAACGGCGAAGAAAATATTTTAAAAGACGAAAAAACGGGTGAGGAAATTCCGTTTGTCGTCGTCGCTTTTCAGGTCTCTGAGTTTGAAGGGGAACCTCAACTGAGTTCGGAAGTCGATGAAGTGCGTTGGTGTGATCTCAGCTCACTGCCTTCTCCACTTCTTAAATCCGAAAAGACTAAAATCATAGATGCGTTTGAATTTTCGGGGAGTGTTTTTGTTCGTTAATTTTGTTTTCCGGAGGCCGGTGTGGAATATCTCATTATTTTAGGTTTTTTCGTTTTTCTTCTTTCTCTCTGTTTTGTGACAGTCGCGCAAGGCACCGTCGCGATTGTAACCGTATTCGGTAAGTACAAGCGCGTTTTGCCTCCAGGGCTAAATTTTCGAATCCCGGTGATTGAAACGATTTTTAAAAGAATTTCCATTCAAAACCAAGCGGAGGAAATCCAGTTTCAGGCGATCACTTTCGACCAAGCGAATGTTTATTTCAAAGCCATGTTGCTTTTTGCGGTCTGTGACCAAAAAGATGAAACCGTAAAAAACGTGGCATTCAAATTTATCGATTATGCGAGCTTTAATCGTGCACTTGTTAGAACGGTTGAAGGGTCGGTGAGAAGTTTTGTGGCGACGAAGAGACAGGCGGAGATTTTAGCCTTACGAGGAGAAATCGTCGAAGCGGTAAAGGGGCAACTTGATCATGTGCTGCTGGATTGGGGTTACCACCTCATTGATTTGCAAATGAATGATATTAGTTTTGATGAAGAAATTATTCGTTCGATGGCGAAAGTCGTTTCTTCGAATAATTTAAAAGCCGCTGCCGAAAATGAAGGCCAAGCGCTTCTCATCACCAAAACAAAACAAGCTGAAGCGGAAGGAAATGCGATTCGGATTGCAGCCGATGCCGAACGTCAGGCTGCTCAATTACGAGGGCAGGGGATTGCACTTTTCAGGGAAGAGGTGGCTCATGGGATGACTCGAGCGGCCGAAGAAATGCGTGGAGCGGGGCTCGATGCTAGCGTGATTTTATTTACGATGTGGACGGACGCGATTAAACATTTCGCTGAGAACGGTCGCGGAAATATGATTATTCTCGACGGAAGTAGCGACGCCATGACGAAAACACTTCGTCAAATGATGGCGCTTTCTAAAGGCGACCTGGAAAGTCCGCTCAAAAATTAAACGAGATCGTCGTCTTTCGACTTTTTCGTCATTTGATAAACGACTAAAGCGAGTAGTGCACCGCCGACGGTGCCGACGAGCTGTGCGATTTGAAGCTTTTGAAGCGCCCACTCGATCGGGGCTTTGCAACTGATTCCGAATCCAGCTGGCGGATCGAAATACCAGGCAATGACTTTGGGAGCTAACCAGCTCGAAAGACATCCGCCTAAAAGTGCACCTAAAACTAAAGCCCAAGTAAATTTTGATTTTGTCATAGCGGGCGCAGTCTGACCTGTTTTTACGGAAGAGAAAAGAAAAAAAATGGGAGCCGTCAGTAAGCCGGATTCTGTAGAAAGAGTTTCCTCTTTCGAAGATCATTCGTCTGGGCCATTTGTTACCAAATGGCTCGGGCGGTCTACCTGGAGACAGCTTCAGCAAGTTACCGAAGGTCTTTTATGAGTAGCATGCTAATCTCATAAAAAAACGTCTCACTGTTTAACCTTGCACCCCGTAGAGCTTACCGGTTTTCACTACAGCAGCTTGCAAAGCGAACTTTGCTTTCTCTAAACTTTGCCAAGGTTTAGAGTCAAAAGCCCTGTACATCCTCTCTGTTGTGCTGGTCCGCAAGTTTCCTTGGACGGGCGTTACCCGCTACGGCACTTTGTGGTGTCCGGACTTTCCTCCCGATCCGGATAGGTACGGCCTACCTTTTTGCAATTTTACTTTTTCACTCGTCGGAGCGCTAAATTGCAAAAAGGTAGGCCGTACCTATCCAGATCGGGCGATCTTCTTTCGGACTCCCATTTTTTTTGTAGTTATAGAGGTTTGTGAGAGTTTGGGCAACTGGAGAAATAGTGCAATTATTTTGGGAGCTTATTTGCAGATTTGAACGGAGAAGACGCCGTTTACGGAGTTTCTGGCGTTGTCGGTTGCGGAGAGGGAAAGTTGAAGGGAGGTCGGTGTGATGGTGATGAGATTCATTTTTGCTGAGCTTGCGGGGAATGAGGTGAAAGCAGAGTTACTGAGATAGCTGAATCCGGAGTTTGAGAAATCTCCTTTGCCGATCGTGAGGGTCTTTTCTCCGATGGTTGGGGAAAAGGTCATGTATAACTGGCGCTCTGTCGACGATATTGTATTTTGAGAACAGGCGGCGTGTTCAGGGCTGTCCCAGAGAATCACGTCCATTTTCGTCGAATCAATTAGGTTTTTTCGGGCTTCGCCTGAGCCGAAAATCCAAGGAGTTCCATTGATTGACCCGGTGATCGTTTGCGTCGATAAAGGGGTTGTTCCGCCTCCGCTGGGTTTGGATTCTAATGATAGTCCGCAACCCTGCAAAAGGGTGAAAAAGCTAAGTAAAGCAGAAGTTTTGATAAGGTTTTTGATGAGATTTTTTGTGGGCATTTCTTAATTATAAAAGAAATTTTAAGAGGGTGTTAGGGAGGGTTAGTCATAGCGTTTTTGAGTGACGGATTGCCTTAGGCTGTGTGAAAATCCGAGGTCATTTATGGGATCTGTGTTTCAATTTCCTTATCGAACTGTGGCCGAAGTACACCTGCGTTCGCTCATTCGAAATCTTGTGACGTTACGTTCGTTGTCGAAGAAAGAAGTTATTCCGGTCATTAAAGCAGATGCTTATGGACACGGGATGATTCCGATTGCGAAAGCTTTAGTGCATCGTGGGAGTTGTCATACGCTGTCGGTTGCGACGCTTGAAGAAGCGATCGAGCTCCGAAAGAAAATTCCCTATGCGATTTCGATTATTGTT
This sequence comes from uncultured Bdellovibrionales bacterium, assembly GCA_937903155.1. Classification (GTDB taxonomy): domain Bacteria; phylum Bdellovibrionota; class FAC87; order UBA2466; family UBA2466; genus CALCZU01. The sequence continues at coordinate 1,011 of CALCZU010000042.1, read as the reverse complement.
TTGTCGGGGTTTGTGCCTCATCAGTTGGATGCTTATGTAAAACATCGATTGATTCCGATGATCCATTCTCTATCTCATTTGAAGAGTCTTCAGAATCGGAAGGTCTTGCCCGATATCCATTTAAAAATCGATTCGGGGATGCATCGATTGGGGCTCTTGCCGGAAGAAATTCCCGAGGCCATTCGAACTTTGCAGAAGATGGAAATCAAACTTTCAGGCCTCGCGACTCATTTCGCTGAAAGCGAAAGTATGACGTCCGCGTTTACGAACGAGCAGATTAAACTTTTTGAAGAAGTGAAAATTCAACTTTTTGAAAACCGCTTGCTTCACACCGATTGTAAGATCCATGTGGCTAATAGTGGTGCGGCTTTGATGGAGAAATTGGGAAGCAGTGTTGCTATCCGTCCGGGTTTAGCTTTGTATGGGATTTCTCCCAATCCACGGATTAGCAACGGGGACTCGCTTATTCCGATTTTGGAATGGAAAGCTCGCGTGATTGGGGTGAAGACAATTATCAAAGGGGATTCTGTTGGATACGGAAGAACTTATCGTCCCAAGAAAAAAGAGAAGATAGCGATCGTTGCAATTGGATATGCGGATGGTTTTCCGCGCATTTTAAGTAATCGCGGTCGGGTGTTAGCGGGCGGAAGAATTGAAGAAGTGGTGGGAACGGTTTCAATGGATCTGACGACGATTGATGCGACGGGGAATCCCAATATTCGCGAAGGCAGTCTTGTGACTTTAATTGGAAAAGATTCGAAGAATGAGGCGACTGCTTGGGATATGGCGAATCAGGCGGGGACGATTCCGTATGAAATTCTCTGTGGGATCTCTCAGCGCGTCCCTCGAGTTTATATCGATTAATTTTTCTAAGAATTGTAGTTCCGATGTCATTGCGAGTGGGCGCAGCCCACGCGGCAACCTTTTTATGCCGAGCTGGGAGGGTTGCCGCGTGGGCTGCGCTGTTCGGAGTCAAGACATACCTAACAGCGTGTGACAGGACATCCCTAA
>CALCZU010000041.1 GCA_937903155.1 uncultured Bdellovibrionales bacterium | reverse complement strand
GTTTCAGAGAGTCGATGGCGGTCTTAGAACTCTTAAATATCCAAAACGCAGAACTGAATGAGTTAAACGATAAATTAGCACGCCACCTCTACAACCTATGCAAAGCTCTCGAATGATAGCGCTTTCCCTGCGGTTCGCAGTTGGCTGCTCGCTGTTGGCGGCATTGCGGCAGTCGGGCAAGGCGGACCGCGGTTACGGCATCGGATTCCCTTACGTTTTCCGAATCCAACTTCGGATCCTGGGATCAGTCGATTTTTGTCGACGATAACTAGGTAATTTGGGCGTCGAACATACCGTACAATTCACATCTTCAAGATGTAAATTTCCGATTCCCATCAAATCCGTCGCCAAAGCAAAAGCCAAGAGATCAAAATGACTCTCAGAAGAAAGAAAAGGTTCCGGCACTCGTCCCGCAGCTTTAAAAGCATCGATAAAGTCTTGTTTAACTTCGAAACAGCAAGGCCGAATGTGCGGCCCTATCCAAACATGAGTCGTGCTTGGATTTTTAAACTGAGAAGAAGCGGCTTTTAAAATTCCGTCTTTAGTTCCTCGCCATCCTGAATGTACGGCGACAATCGGAGCTTCCGGCTCCTCGCTAAAAAATAGCGCTGGCATGCAGTCCGCCGAAAAGACAAAGAGTTCGAGATTTTTTTCCGACGTCATTCCGCCATCCGCCTCTAACAAATCGGTTGATTCTCTAGGATACTGAAGAATTTTCGTTCCATGCACTTGCTGGAAAAGTGACGGAGTTTTTCCTTTCGCTTCAATCGAGTAACCGAATTCGATATTTCCGACTCTCATACGTCGAGCTTTTCCAAAAGCGTTAAAAAGTTTTCAAATCGTTCCGGCCTCGGGGCTACAAGCGTAATTAGTTTTTCACTCTTCGGATGGGTAAACGTAAGTTGCTTGGCGTGCAGGAAAGTTTCCGTAATTGGTTCTAAGAACTTTGAAATTTCTGCATTCATTTTTGGATAGCGCTTTTGCTTGTTGGAACCTCCGTACATTTCGTCGCCAACAATGGAGTGGCCTTTTTCAGTCAGGTGCACTCGCAATTGATGCGTTCGTCCGGTATGCGGAAAGAGCTCGACGTGGCTGAAGTGTTGATAAAGCGTTTTTACTTTCCAATGGGTTAGTGCGCTGCGAGTTTTTTCGGATTTGGAACTCATTTTCTGCCGGTTTTTGCGATCGCGTCCGATGGGACTATTGGCTTTGCCTTCCAAAAACATTTTTCCCCACGCAATGGCTTCGTATTCTTTTTTGATGCTACGATTTTTAAATTGTGCAGACAGGGCTTCTTGAATCTCGCGGTCTTTCGCGATGAGAATCACGCCGCTCGTTCCTTTGTCGAGTCGGTGGACGATTCCTGGGCGTTCGTCTGAGTGCTCTGTAAAGTGTTTCAGTTTCGAAAGATGTGAAAGAAGGTAGTGAACGAGCGTCGGACCTTTAAAACCAGGAGCAGGATGAGTGACCACTCCCTGCGGTTTATTAATCGCGAGCAGAAATTCATCTTCAAATAGGATTTCGAGAGGGAAATCGACGGGTTTCAGTGAGACGGCCTTCGTCTCTGTAAAATGGATTGAAATCGATTCGCCGGCTTTTAGCTTCTGGGAGGGTTTTGTGCAGGTTTTGCCCGCAACATGAACATTTCCGGCCTCTATCTGCTCTTGAATATAGGCGCGGCTTTTTCCGGTCTGGGAGGTTAAAAAGACGTCGAGTCTTGTGCCTGCGACGTCTGCTAAAAAATTCTGTTTGTCCAAGCCCTAGTTTTTATTCCGGGAATCAAATGATTGCAAGTAGGCTTTTGCGGTTTCAGTTGGGTCTAATTTATAAACATTTGCGAGGTTTTTGATAAACCCTTGGATGTACACACGCGCCGGTAGAACTTTAGAATTTTCGTCTTCGAGCGCTTTAATAAACTTTGAAGGAATTTTTGTCACTCGTGCAATATCATCCACGCTCATGCTGCGCGTTTCGCGAATTGAGCGTAGCTTTTCTCCACTGATTCCCATTTGAGGGGCCGCTGTCTCGTCGAGACTTTCGACAGGCATCGCAAGAGGTTTCACAGGTTGTAAAGATTCTTGGGCTTGTGTGGATGTAGGCATTTCTTCTTCTCCGGTATTTTGATTTTTTAGCTTCTTATCGTACTTCTTTCGGCGTTTGGGATCCGACAAAACTTGAAACGCTTGTTCGAGCTCTGTCATAAAATTTTTCGAATCCTCTTCGTCCATGAGCGAGTAGGCCGCAACACTATTTGAGGAATACGCTTGTTTTGCCGCGTGATAGGCCGCGACGATTTCAGTCACCGTCGCCGTTTCACTCAAACGTAAAATCTCGTAATAGTTTTCTTTCGTATCGTTCATTCTACTGTCCCTGTTTTTTGATCTTGATCAAGTTTCTTAAGCAGTCTTCCAATTGGGTGACGGCCGAAGAATTGGGCGAGTCTAAAAGAAAAGGTACGCGTTTTCGAATCGATTGCCAAACGGCATTGTCATAAGCTAAGAAGCCGACAAACTCAACTTGAATTCCGAAATATCGGGAAGCGACTTGCTCGACACTCTTGCCGATATTGGCTTCCGCAGGGATCCGAGCTTGGTTTAGGATGATTGAAACTTCAAAATTCTGCATTTTTGCCCGGATTTCGGCGCCCTCTTGGGGGGAGATTCGAACAATTTCCGCTAAGAGTGCTTTGGGGCTTTCGATCCCTTTTTGGTGGATGGCTTGCTCGATAGCCTGCCTGACGAAAGGGGAGGGAGCGGCACTTCGTAAGCTTCGGTAAAAAGCGGCCTTGATGAACCGATAAGCATTTTCGATGCTCGTGGGATCGGGCGTGATGACGACGATTTTTTTGTCTGCGAGTAAGAAAAAATCGAGAGTGTGGTTCGCGGTGCCGGCTCCTAAATCGAGGAGCACGATATCGGATTCTGTTTCTTTCAGTTTTCGAATGAGGCGTGCTTTTTCAATGTGGGGAACGTTGGCAATTCCGACGGGATCCTGCGCGCCGCTGATAATTTGAAGGTTTTTATAGGGAGTCGCGTGGAGGAGTTCTTCCACACTATCGACTTTGCCTAGGAGAAAATCGCTCAAAGTTTTTGTAGGGGTGTCGACTCCTAAAGTCGTATGAAGATTCGCGCCTCCTAAGTCCATGTCGACGACAATCACCTTTTGTTTGTACCAGGTGAGGAGGATTGCGAGATTAGAGGAGAGGAGAGTTTTCCCAATTCCCCCTTTTCCGCCGCCGACGGCCCAGATTTGGTGTTGTTTTTGCGGGGAGGGCAACTCGCGCCGAGAAGGCAAGTTTACGCGCGGACTCGTTTGCACCGGAAGGTTTAAGTTAAATTTGAATATTCCCACAGATTTTTATGAATTGAGTTGAAGGAGTTACTTTAATCATTATGAAGCATTTACGGCGGGGGAGCAACCCTGTTTGAACCCTGATTGGACAAGGGGTTGACCTCTTGATAGTAAAAGAAGACTCTGACAAAATAACGGGAAAGTACGGGTGTAAAACAATTGGATATTCAACTAGTTAGTCTGATTATCGCAGCCTTTGTATCGGCGAGCTTGTTTATCGCATCGCTCATGCGAAATTTCAGAAGCCAGGTCTCGCTGAGCATGGCGTTAGTTTGTCTTCTGCTCTTTTCTCACGATGTTTTAGCGATTTGGAATGGATTTCGAGTCGAGTCCGAAAATCCCTACTCTCATGCCTTCATTACCTGGCTTTTGGGTCCCGCAATTTTTTGGCTGCTTGCAGAGATTTCCAATCAAAAAAAGTTTTTAAAAAAGACGCTTTTTGTTTACGGATTTTTAACAGCTTTCGCAATTGGGTTTTATATTTTAAGTGCGAAATCGCGTTGGAGCTCACTTGAAGTCACGCTCAGTCATATCTTGCTCGCCGTTCCGGCTTTCTTCAGCGTTCTCATTTTCCGCAAAGCCGAGAGCGGAAGAGAGTTGGCGCGTGAACGTCTCCGTCAACGAAATGCGAAGTGGGGCGCCATTATTACCATCGCTTTCTATGTCACCGATGCGCTGAATTACAGCGGGGTATGGCACCTAGCACCTCTAGGGACTCTAGCCCGAACGCTTTACTTATTTTTTCTTTTTCAGACTTTTATCCAACGAGAACTTTTAACGCTCGATGAGATTATTACAAAGATTGTCCATTTCGGGGGCGTGGCGCTGATCTTTTCGGCAATCTATTTGCTTTTGGTTTCATGGGTGGGAGATGAAAAGGGCCTTTTCTTTTTTAATACGTTTATTGCTTCGTTTGTGATGATCGTGCTCTACGATCCGATTCGAAATCAAGCGACGTGGATTACCCGGAAAATTCTATTGAAAAGAAATTTCTTTCTCGAGACTGAGCTTGCGAGACTGAGCAATGAGCTTTTGGGCATGGTCGATCCGCAGGAGATTTCAAAAAGAATTAATGTCACACTTAAGAAAACGCTCGGCGTGAAGTCGCTAGGGCTCTATCTCTTAGATCGCGACGAGCTCAGTTACTTACACTTTGGAGAAGGATCAGCGTCTGATGAACTTTCCGTCTCAAGTCCGCTCGTTGAGTATATGACGTTGAGACGCGGACGAGCTTTTGTGGTCGAAACCATTGAAAACGACCGAGATTCGTTTCGCGAGCTGCAGTCTCGAAAATTTTGCGAGAAGTGCGTTGAGACGATGCGAAATCTTTCGGCGGATTTGATTATCCCGTTTCATCATGAGTCGAAGTTAATTGGATTTTGCACCGTTTTAGCCCCCGATCGAATGGTGTTTAGCAATGAGCAGCTCAGATTGTTCATTCCCATCGCGCGCCAGATAGCGATGCAATTAAAAAGTTCTCAGACATTTTTGCATCTGAGAAATCGCGACAAGCTTTCCGCTGTCGGCGAGATGGCGGCGGGACTTGCTCACGAAATAAAAAATCCATTGGGAGCCATTCGAGGCGCTGTGGAACTTCTTGAAGACGGGCCTGAAGATTCAAAGGATCTCTTAAGAATTATCAAAGATGAAACGGATCGACTGTCCCACGTCTTGTCGGACTTTTTAGATTATGCAAAACCCCGTCGAAATCACCCGGAAGTCGCGTGCGATCCGGTGAGAGTCATTGAACACGTCGCTCAGATGGTTTTGAGAGACACCAAAGTCGCTTTTGAACTCAATGTCGAAAAAAATGTCCGCATCAAAGCCGATCCGGAGATTGTAAAACAAATCCTTCTCAATCTTTTTCTAAACGCCGTACAAGCCGTTGCGGAGCAAGAGAACCCGGCCTTAAAAGTGACGGTTCGAGAGGTGGGACCCGAACCTCTCTTTTGGTTTTCAAAACGAATTCCCCTTCACAAAGTCATCGAAGGTTGGGAAGTTTTTGAAGATAAATCTCGCGCACCCCTTGCCGAAATCGAGGTTTCGGATAATGGCGTGGGAATTCGCAAAGAAGATCTTCCCCGTTTATTTATTCCGTTTTACACGACGAAACGCAAAGGGACGGGGCTTGGCCTCCCCATTTCGCAGCGCTTGGTGGAATCCATTGGCGGATCCATTCAAGTGAAAAACAACAGGGACCAGGGCAGCGTATTTACGGTACACTTGCCCTTAGCTAATCTAAAAGAGAAAGAAGCCACCGAATGGAAAATCCTTCCAAGGCACAAAGAGATTCCGGTCTAAAATTCAAAGTCCTCGTTTTAGACGACGAAGAGAATTTAAGAAAAATTCTTTCAAGCATGTTGAAGATCTCGGGCCATACGGTTGTTGCTTGTTCTCGGATTTCTGAAGCAAAAGAAAAGATCTCGGCAGGCGACATTGAAGTGGTTCTCACCGATATGAAGCTGGATCGCGAGGACGGGTTACAGCTTTTAAAATGGGTCAAAGAGGAACGGTTGCCTATTCCGATTATTGTGCTGACGGCTCATGGAACGGTCGACACTGCGGTCGATGCCATGAAACAGGGAGCCTTTGATTATTTAAGTAAACCGTTTGAACGATCCGAACTGATTAAAACGGTGGAGAAGGCAGGACTGACCTTTCGATTTCAAAAGCACTCGGTTTTAGGGGCCGTGGCGGGGGGATCTCTCTTTCCGATGATTGGCGATTCTCCGCAGATGAGAAAAATTTATTCGATTCTTGAAAAAGTAGCGCCTTCGGATTCCAACGTGCTGATCATGGGAGAGAGTGGGACTGGCAAAGAACTCATTGCTCAATCGCTGCACGAACTCAGTCCTCGCAAAAATGAATCGTTTATAAAAATCAATTGTGCTGCGATTCCGGAAACCCTGATGGAGAGTGAACTTTTCGGTTACGAGCGAGGGGCATTCACAGGCGCTGTGGGTTCGAAACCCGGACGCTTTGAACTCGCCGACAATGGAACGCTTTTTTTGGATGAAATCGGCGATATGTCGACCGAAATGCAAGTGAAGCTTCTCCGGGTTTTACAAGAAAGAACTTTTGAACGCATTGGCGGGATTCGAACTCTAAAAGTGAATGTTAGGCTTGTGACTGCGACCAATAAAAATTTGGAAGAAGCGGTTCAGTCGGGAACTTTTAGAAAAGATCTCTACTATCGTCTCAATGTCGTGCCCATCAGCTTACCGCCCTTAAGATCTCGTGCGGAGGACATCCCGCATCTTGTTGCCTCGTTTGTAAATAAGTTTTGCGAGCAGATGAAGAAAACGGTTCCCACACTTTCTCCAGAAACGTTGGAACTTCTCATGCAATACCGTTGGCCGGGAAATATTCGCCAACTTGAGAATGTCATCGAAAGAATTTTAGTCTTAGATGAAACTGGACACATTACTCCCGATCAATTGCCTGAAGAAATCATGGAATTTGAAGAGGAGAGATTTTTACAGGAGCAGATTAATTCGGGTTCTTTAAAAGAGATCGTCAAAGATGCGACTCGAAAGATTGAGAAAAAAGCGATCGAAGAAGCTCTCAGTGAAACGGAAAATAATGTGACTCAAGCAGCGCGAAAATTAAACATCAGCCGCAAGGGTTTACAATTAAAAATGAAGGAACTCGGCCTTCGTTAAAGAAATTCTGTCGACTGAAAGGAAATCGCTCCAAGAACTTCTTTTAAAGTGCTACAATCGTACGATGAATTCTATCGAGGTAAAATTGAAAGCACGATGGGTTGTTTGCGTGCTTGGATTCTGTTTTTTAGGTTCGTTTGCCCGGTCTCTCGAGTGTACGGACGTCATGGAATCGCTTGCCAAAAATAAGTATAATTTTAAGGCCTGGAGAGATTACAGAGCGGAGCTTCTTAAAAGTTCCCAATCCGAAGATGTGGAATATGCAAAGCTAATTGAGCAAACTCAAGTTTTGGCCACCATAGATGCGGAAGACCCCCGACGCTACTCGGCCCTCGGGGAAGAGAAAGCGTTGATGGAAAGTATCGGGAAACATCTTGCCAGTAAGTATCATTTTAAAAATGCTCAATTCTTCGGAGGGGAAATTTCGGGAACTCTATCCGGGAAGGATTTAATGTCTTCCGGCGCTCTTCTCGCTGAGAGCAAGTACCTTGTCCTTAATTTGAAGTTAGTGGATATCACCGAAGGCCAGTTGAGACAAGCTCTCGCGAATCCAAAAATTCAGCCTCTTTTGTCTCGAATCCAAAGTTTGGATTTAGTCGATACTGAATTGGGGAATACTGCTGCAGAAGCACTTGCGCGAACGGGCGTGGTTAAAAATCTAAGACACGTCAGTTTCAAAGTGGGGGCTCTCTCGGGATCTGCAAAACTAGAACTCGACGACGCGACCTCGAGCCGTCGACAAACTGCAAAAGATTTTATCAAAGCTCAATAGCAAAGCTCACTTCAATTTTGTAATCTTGACCGAACCCACCGTCTCTGCGATGGGGGTGATCTCAAATTCTCGTTGTTTCTGTTTTGTCGCAAAAGTTCCTTTATAGTAGGGAAGGGTTTCGTAACGGATTTTTCCGTCTGCTTTCATGGCATCCAAGAGCGTGAAAAGTTGCGCTTGTTCGACGGGATTGATTCGGATTTCGCCCCCGACTTTTGCAACGCGGACCATTTCTTGAAGCGCTTTTTTTCCTCCGTCTGGATCGTTAAAAACTTTTGAGGAGAAAAAATAATCGATAAGCCAAACCGAAATCACTCTATCAAATTCTCCATCTTTGAAGGGTAGGGATTGAGCGAGTCCGAGGTGGCTTCTTTCGGGAGCGTGAGGATTTTTGATGACGGCATCTAAGGCATGTCCGTCGATCCCCCGTTTTGAAACTTGCGCGATGAAATCGGATTTGCCTTCACCGACCGAAAGCCATTTTTGACCTTTGCAGGATAAGAGTTCTTTTTCGGAAATTCCAATTCTTCGAAGACAATCAAAAAATCCATGCCCACTGACATCCACTTTTCCTTTGATAAATTCTTCGGTGTACTCGGGAGACTTGTGGTTTTTCGCAAAATTATTCTGCGCTAAAATAAAAATCGGAGAAAAAAGAACGATCAAAATCAGTAATTTCATGGCGGCATAATTTAATCAAAGAAAGTGACGAATTTCATTAAGTTTCTCTCTCATCTCACTCGTGTAAACCGAATCTTTGATTGACGAGGTATACCCCCAGGGATAAAAATAAGAGTTCCACAGAATTACCATGAAAAAAGGGAAAATGAAGCGCCGCACCGTCATAGCCTCGAGCCTTGTCCTGATTGCGATGGGCTTATCCGCGTTCACCAAAAAGCGCGAAGAAATGAAGGGGACAACGAGCCAAAATTCCTACGGAATTACAAAGGCTCATATCGCAGCGGCGCTCGAAAAGCATATTCAAACAAACACTTATCCGACTTCTGTCGAAGTCGCTAAAGACGGTAAAAGCTATACTTTTGAGCCAACCTATACGCTTGAGTCTCCCGTCCAAGTCAAAATGCAGAAAATGCTCGAACAATACCGCCCCGATTATGCAGCGTTTGTAGCGATCGACGCCCGCACGGGAAGAATCTTAGCCGCCTCGAGTTTCACCCGAGAATCCTCGCAGTTTGGAAATATTTTAATGCGCGCTACTTTTCCGGCTGCGAGCGTTTTCAAAGTCGTTACCGCCGCCGCGGCCATTGATCAAAAAATTGTCGAACCTTCGACGATCGTTCCGTACAATGGCGGAAACCACACCCTATATCGTCGAAACGTTTTAAAAAACGACGAAAACCGCTGGACCCGCCGCATCTCGCTCAAAGAAGCGTTCGCAAAATCCATCAATTCCGTTTTCGGAAAAGTCGGAATCTTTTTTCTAAAGCCTGATCATTTAGAAGATTACGCGAACCGCTTCCAATTCAACCGCGTGATTCCCATCGACTTGCCGGTTCAACCGGGTTCATTTGTTTTAGAACGCGAAGACAACTGGAAAATTGCCGAGGCCGCCTCTGGCTACAACCGCGTGGCTTTGATGAGTCCGATTCAAGGGGCCCTCATCGCGGCAAGTATCGTGAATGATGGCACGATGATGGAACCCTACGTCGTCGAATCCCTCGCCGAAAAAACTCACGGCGTCGTCTACAAAGCTGAACCGAGCGTTTTAACTCAAGCCGTTTCCGCCATCGCCGCTGAAAAATTACGTTCTATGATGACTGAAACCGTAAAAATGGGAACCTCTGCCAAAACCTTCCGCGGCTTCAATAAACGTCGCAAACTCGTCGAAGTCGAAGTGGGTGGAAAAACCGGCCATCTCACAGGCAACTACCCAAAAGGGCAATACGACTGGTTCGTCGGCTACGGCCGTTCCGAAGACGAACGTATCGCCGTTGCAGCCCTCACCATCAACCAAGAAAACTGGCGCGTAAAATCCGGATATCTCGCCAGAGTGTTCTTTGAAACGTACTTTCAAAAACCTCCGCTCGAAGCGAAACTCCTCAATAAGTAATTGCCAATTGAGACGGTCATCCGTGATTTTGTGAAATGAAATCTCCGTGCACCCTTTTCGGCAAGTGTTCAACGGCTCTCCGAACTCTATTGAGGGCCTGCGAAACAGCACGGAGATTTCATTTCACAAAATCACGGCTGCCCTCAATTCTTTCTATTTAATGATATGAATCAAGTGAGCAACATTGGATTGCCCCGTTAAAATTTGATATCCTGGAACCATGTCGAAATATTTGGTAGTTCTTTTAGTTGTGTTGGGGTCTTTTTGTCGGTCCGTGGTCTCTGCGCCCAAAACCCCGAAGTGTTTCATCTTCGCCTCTATTGCTATGAAATGGGACCAGCTATCTTACGCAGATGAGCGAATCGGGATTAGCAAAAGTGTACAGGCAAAACTAGCCACGCTGAAAATTCGAACTTTAAGCGAGCTCTTAATTTTCTCAGGAAAAGATCTTAAAAATTTATGCGATTTTTCGGATCGTAACTTAGAACACCTGAGGGAAAAACTTCACAGGCATAATCTGGGCCTTCGGACTCGTGAACTTTCTGAACTCAGTGAAAAGGAGCGCCAGTACATTCCGATAAGATTTGTTCCCGGAATGAAAGAAGCAGATTGGACAGTTTTTGAGTCTATGGGCATTCGTACTCTAGGAGACGTCTCTCTGTGTCGTCTCGAAGAGTTGAAAATGATTAAAAATCTGAACGCAGTTAAATTGGATTCCGTTTTGCTCGCATTGCATACTAACGGTTTAACGCTTCGAAAAGAATCCATCCCTCGCCTAGATAAGTTACTTTTACCGGGAACGTCATTGCTGACTTTTCCAATATTGAGCGAAGAACAAAGGATGGCGTTGTTTAACGAGGGGGTTTATACCTATCGAGATCTCACTCAACTTTCTGTACGTGAACTCCAAGATCGCTTTTTCTTCGATGCTTCTTCAGTGCGTGTTCTCGAAATAGAACTTGAGAAGTTGGGACTGACTTTAGCAGCTACGAAATAGCAGTCCGGTCCGGACACCTTTTTCCTAGTTTTTTCTAACCTTTTAGTGTCGAACCGTCTGAACGTTGACTCCTCGATACAACTTTACCAAGGTAGGTTCCGAGATTTTGCTTCCGACAAGATCGAGATATCGTAAGTTTCCCATTTCGAGTAATTTTAAGAGGCCTTCTTCACTCACGTCGGTCTTGCCTAGGCTTAAGTGGTAAAGATTTGGCAGCTTTTTGAAATACTTCAATGCGTCGTCGGAAACCTTAGTCCCGTCAAGGTACAAGGCTCTCACGTTATTATTTGCCAAGTGGTCTAAATCTTCTGACTTTATGGGAGTTTCCGAAAGATTTAATTCCCAAAGTGCAGAAATTTTCCCAATTGCTTTCATTGATTTTTCTGTAAGGGGCGCTCCTGTAAGATCGACGCTCTGGAGTTTTGGAATTAAACTGAGTTTTATCACAATCTCATCCTTCACTGAGGGATTGTTTTTTAGCTTTAAGTCTGACAATTGTTCGAGCGTCCTTAAATTATCTGCTAATTCAGAATCAAATACGACCGTGTTTGGCAATTCAAGGGATGACAGGCTTTGCGATAATAATCCAATTTCTTTGAGGTGATTTGTCGAGAACTCCGTTGCGCTCTTAATCGTCAATCGATTCAGATTCTTTCTTCTGAAAATCTCTTCCATGCTCTCAATCGAAGGTTTTTCGAGATGCCCCGAAATTGAAACGACGTGAATATTCGAGGGCAAATCCGCAATTTCAGCCAATTCGGATGCAGAAAACTTATCCGAATGAAAACTGATACCGACCACCGCTGAGTCAGCGATAAAAAGCCGATTCGTCGGCAAAAGTCTTTTGTATTCGGAACACATTTGAACAGGAACAGCGTGGGATTCAAGGGTTTTTCGAAGTTCCGTGACGTTCCGCATATAGTAGCCATCAGCCACCTTCTGAAACTTTGGGGTTTCGGCCTTGAGTCCATTGCTCTCAAGTTTACTGATTGCAGTTTCTAGATTTCTAAGAAATAAGCGGTTGAGATCGTCGTGAGCGTTTTGCATTAAATATTCATTCACTTCGGTCAAATAATTTATCCTCTCTGATCCGATCCCAAATTTTTCGGCAATATTTCTTAGCCGTTTTGAACCCAAGAGTTCTTCGACCAAATTTTCTTCACGTTTTTTCTCAGAATTTAGAAAGTCTATTGGGGCAGAAAAAGAAACTTTTATTTCTTGTTCTATCTCGGTGGACGTCACGCTATTCTTACCCGTCTTCCGTTTTAACAGACCTGCGATTTGATCGATAAACTGATCAAAACTATCAGAAGGCGACTGGGTTTTATTTCGTAAAAGCTCTTCATGAATCTCATCAAAACTTTTTTGAAAGTGAACTAATGCCGCTGAATCGTCCTTGTTTTGGAAAGCCCTTTTTTCGGCCAGCGACGTCTTAAATAACGTGACTGCGCGCTCTCGCCGACTGAGCAGTGGGGAGATTTCCCTAGTTCTATTTAAAATCTCATTCAATCCCATCGAGGCAAGGAGGTAATTTCCTAACTCGAGCTCACTTTGGAATAAATAAACCGCAGCCCTGATTCCTTCCTTTCTGAACGGATACTTTCGTGCAATCTGAAGATAGTCCGAGGGCGTTCGCGCCTGTTTCACTTCGAGGTCCAACAACTCTCGGTTGATATTCACTCTTTGACATTCCGAAGCGCCTTTTTCTTTAAACCACTTCGAGTTTAAGAGAGCCTGTTTTGCCTTCTGATAATAACTTTTCCAGCCGTCTTGTGGATCGCAAGCCCATTGTTCTTTCGGAGCAAAAAGCCGGTCCATCAACGAACAAACGGTTTCAGCGTCTTTTTTATTGAGAAACTCCTGAAGTGCTTCAAAAGTATTTGTCGGAGATTGCGTAATGTATGTGCCTCGATGACCATCGGCGTGATCGGAAACATAGACAGGTTTTTGAGACGAACCCTTATCTGAATCTGAAGCTGCGCTTGCAAAATTGAGGGCCATGAAAAGCAAAACTGTATACATTTCTCAGCATTCGCATGGAGGCTGTGCCGTGTCAACGAAGGCGGAGACAGGCTATTGATAAGGGGCCGGCGCCCTGAACTAGTTGAGTTTCTTGAGCTAATGCTTGTGCCGCTTGACTGATGGGATATTAGGCGCAAACTAGTATAAGGAGGACCTTAGATGGATGATCAGTTTGATGCGGAGGGGATGGGGAGTGCGAAGACGCTGACTCGCCCGGATGAGGCTACTAAGACGCCTTCGTTTTATAAAGTTGTGATTTTGAATGATGATTTTACGCCGCAGGATTATGTGATTTATGTTTTGCAGAAGTTTTTTAAGAAGTCTGAGCAAGAGGCGACCCAGCTGATGTTGCAAGTGCATCTAAAAGGCATGGGAGTGGCTGGCGTTTACACTTATGAGATCGCTGAGACAAAATCATTTCAGGTCAATGACCATTCTCGGCAGCAGAAGTATCCTTTAAAATGTATTGTGGAGAAAGCGTGATGAAGTTCGGCATGGAAGGAGATTTAAAATGAGATTGACCCCTGAAGTTGAAATGCTCATGAACTCTGCCATGAAATATGCGGTGGATCATAAGCATGAGTTTGTAAGTTTAGAACACGTTTTGTTGGCCCTTTCTGAAGATCCAGAGGGGGCGGATATTATCGAAGGTTGTGGCGGAAATCTTTTGCAGTTAAAGGCGCGATTAGAACAATTTTTAAAAGAACATTGCCCGCATGTCGATGAAGCGACGTTGAAATCAGAAGGCGATAAGTGGAAACCTTCTCTGACGCTTGCATTTCATCGGGTGATCCAAAGAGCGATTTTGCAGGTGGAGAGTGCCGGGCGTGAAGTCGTGACGAGTGGAAATCTTTTGATTTCGTTGATGAAAGAAGAAGAGTCCCATGCCGTTTCATTTTTACAACACCAAGGGATTGAGCCTTTTGACGTGAAAAATTACTTTTCACATGGCTTGCCGAAAAATGACGAACTCGACGAACAAGACGAAGAGATGGACGAAGCAGGCGAGGAAGAACCTCAGACTCGAGAGCCCCACAAGAAAGAACGTTCGAAGGGTTCTCCTTTAAAAAGTTTTACGACAAATCTGAATGAACGGGCGAAAAAGGGATTGATTGATCCGTTGATTGGGCGACAGGACATTATTGAGCGGACTTTGCAGATCCTTTCTCGTCGTACAAAAAACAATGTCATTTTGGTGGGCGAACCGGGCGTTGGAAAAACGGCAATTGCCGATGGACTAGCGAAAAAAATTGTTGAAGAAGAAGTTCCTGAGAGTCTTAAAAATGCGGTCATTTATTCTCTTGATATGGGAGCACTTGTCTCAGGTACGAAATACCGCGGGGATTTTGAGGCGCGTTTAAAAGGCGTGATGAAAGCGCTCGAAAAAGAAGAACACGCGATTCTTTTTATCGACGAGATGCATACGATTATTGGAGCAGGAGCGACGGGATCCGGTTCGATGGATGCTTCAAATATTTTAAAACCGGCGCTTGCGAGTCGCAATTTAACTTGTATTGGCTCGACGACTTACAAAGAGTTTCGAACTTACATTGAAAAAGATCAGGCGTTTGCGCGAAGATTTCAAAAGATTGATGTCAAACCGCCTTCGGTGGATGAGACGTTTGATATCTTAAAAGGTTTAAAATCTCGCTATGAAGATTTTCATAACGTTGAGTATTCGGATGAGTCGTTAAAAGCAGCCGTCGATCTTTCGAATCGTTACGTGCATTCGAGGCCATTGCCCGATAAAGCGATTGACGTGATGGATGAAGCGGCGGCGCGCCTGCGGTTACACTCAAAAGACAGCGGAAAGATTGCGGTTGAAGTGACGGATATGGAAAAAGTCGTTTCTTCGATTGCGCAAATTCCTGCCAAAACAGTTTCTTCGGACGATAAATCAAAACTGAAAGATTTAGATAAGGAACTTAAGAAAGTAATTTTCGGTCAGGATAAGGCGATTGATTCGCTTGTCCATTCGATCAAAATGTCTCGTGCGGGTCTTTCAAACCCACGAAAGCCAACGGGCTGCTATCTTTTTACAGGTCCCACAGGCGTCGGAAAAACCGAAGTTTCAAGGCAGCTTGCAAAAATTTTAGGAACCGAGCTTTTACGTTTTGATATGAGCGAGTACATGGAGAAGCATGCGGTTTCTCGCTTGGTCGGAGCGCCTCCGGGATATATCGGATATGATGAAGGCGGACTTTTAACGGAAGCGATTGCGAAAAGCCCTTACTCTGTCGTGCTTTTTGATGAAATGGAAAAAGCGCATCCCGATATTGCAAATATCCTTTTGCAAGTGATGGACAATGGAAAATTAACCGACTCGAATGGAAAGGTCGTTGATTTTAGAAGTGCGATTTTGATTATGACCTCAAATGCCGGGGCTCGCGAAATGTCTCGTCGCGGTATGGGGATTGTGCTCGATGCGCAAAAACGCAAATCCAATGAAGCTTTAAAAAATGCGTTTACGCCTGAGTTTTTAAATCGTCTTGATGCCGTCATTAACTTCGGCGAACTTCCAAAAGAGGTTCTCATGCATGTCATTGAGAAAAATATTCAAGAACTCAATGAACAACTCACAGAGAAGTCCATTCAGGTCACTGTCACTCAAAAAGCGGTCGAGTGGATTTTCGAGAAAGCGTATGAACCTGCTTACGGCGCCCGTCCTTTCGCAAGAGCGATTGACGAGCATGTCAAAAAGAAATTAGTCGATGAAATTCTATTTGGAAATCTGACCGCCGGTGGAAAAGTGATTATTGATCTTGGAAAAGATGAACTTGTTTTTCGTTTAGGTTCGGCGAAGGCGCTTCCCTCGAAGTGAAAGAGAAATTCAAATTTTGCTTTGAAAAAGTTGCGTCGATTATTCGCTCAGGCGAGTGGCGTAATTTATTAAATATCCAGCTCGAGGTCAGGCCCTATCTTCAAAGTGTTCCGTACTGGGTGGCGGCTCTCATTATGGGTTTTGTAGCAGTTGGTTACTCAACGGCCTTTTCGAGCGCGATTCGGTTTGCAGATTGGGTCCGTCAGGAAAACCCTTACTGGCTTCTCTTAATGACACCGGCGAGCTTTGCGGTTTCATGCTGGATCGTGAATCGCTTCGCGAGAGATGCGGGCGGCTCTGGGATTCCAAAAGTGAATTTAGCGCTCAAGCTCGACGAAAAAAAAGACGCCGCCCAAATTGAAAATTTGGTAGGCTTTAGAGTAGGGGTGGTTGTCGTCATCAGTTCTTTACTGGGTGTTCTTGGCGGGGGATCGCTGGGACGTGAGGGACCCGTCGTTCATATCGCTGCTTGTCTTTTTTATTGTGTCGGACATCTTTTTCAAAAAATACGACCGTACGAAGAACACCGTTCGTGGTTAATCGCCGGAGGCGCTGCGGGAATTTCAGCCGCTTTTAATGCTCCCTTAGCCGGAGTCGTCTTTGTTCTTGAAGAACTGTCGCAAAAGCATTTCCACCAATTTAAATCGGTTGTCATTACCGCGGCTATTATTGGGGGCGTGGTTTCGCAATGGCTGTCTGGGCGCTATCTTTATTTCGGTCATGCGCAAGTCGGTGAAGTACCCTTAAGTTCATTGCCCTGGGCGATCGCACTCGGAATGATTTGCGGATCGGTGGCGTTTCCTTTTCATCGCATGCTTCGCCCCGAATCCAAACTCGCGTTTAGAAAAGTTTTTGGAAACGGAATTATTTTTGCGATTTTTGCGGGCTTGGGTGTTGCTTGCCTTTCGATTTGGGTTTCTCCCTATACGATTGGGGGCGGAACCAAGTTGATTGAGGATTTACTCTATTCGAGCGAGTTTCATGCGGATTGGAAAATTATCGTCGCTCGATTCTTAGGGCCGATTCTTTCTCACTTAAGCGGCTCAGCGGGTGGATTTTTAGCGCCGGCTTTGGGGTTAGGCGGAGCTCTCGGGTCCCAATTTGCTTTTCTGACCGGCTATTCGAATGCGCATCTTCTCATCATGGTGGGAATGGCGGCATTTTTGAGCGGGATTATTCGGGCACCGTTTACGGCGTGGGTGATTGTGATGGAAATGACCTCGAGCCATCAGGCGATTTTCCCCCTCATGCTTTCGTCATTAGTCGCCTTCGGAAGTTTGAAGTTTTTTGAAGAGCGGTTTAAAAAACCCTTGCCGGCTTCGAATCGGCTAACCCCTTGAAGATACTCGATCCTCGGCGCCCACTAGGGCATCCAAGAATTTTTTCGACGCGCATCCCTATGCCAATTGACCTCTCCTTGGCCTAAAGTTAAAAATAAGAAGTGATTACGAAACTTGAAATTTCGGGACTGGCGATTATCGACTCGCTCTCCATTGGATTTTCAAATGGATTCAATGTCATTACCGGTGAAACGGGTGCGGGAAAATCCATTCTTATCCGCGGTCTGAATTTTTTGACGGGCGCTAAAACGAGCCGCGAACAGCTGAGAAGTGGGGTTGAGCAGGCGAAAGTTTTGGGAGAGTTCATCATCCCAAAAGACCATGCCGTTCGAACCTCATTAGAGACTTTCGGAATCCCATTCGAAGAAGAGGGCGATGATATTGTTTTACTCATCCGTCGAATCCTCTCCGCAAATGGCCGAGCTCAATCCTGGATTAATGATACGAGTGTTTCTTCTCAGGCCTTAAGGGAAATCGGCTCGAGCCTCGTCGATGTCTTTGGCCAGCATGAAAATCAAAGACTTTTAAAATCGAATGAACATTTGTCTTATGTTGATCTCTTTCTCCCCGATCAAAAAGGATCGAAAGAAGTCCTCGAACTCTATCGCAAGAGTCACGAAATTATCGTCAAATTAAAAAGTCATCTCGCGAATTACGAGTCGAAGAGTCGAGATAAAGACTATCTTGAATTTCGTTTGGTCGAGCTCAAAAAATTCGAACCGACGGTTGAGGATTATGAAAAAGTTTCTACGCTTGTCAGTTCATCGGACAAAATTGTTCATGTCCGAGAAGTTTTTTCGAAAGCGATTCAGTATTTAGAAGGCGAGGAAGGTGCTCTCTCGCAAAGACTCAAAGACTGCGCCCGCGTGCTCGAAAAAGGGGCCGCTCAGCCAGAGCTTTCGGTGGACGGTTTAGCCGACACTGCAAGGCGCTTGGCTTCAGAAGTCGAAGATTTAAGCTTTAACTTAGAGAAAAAATTTCAAGATTTCGATGTCGATGAAGAGGCACTTGAGGACGCGCAGAAAAGACTTTACGGGTATCAAGACTTGATGCGAAAGCACTCGACCCGCGAAATTGGACTTCTCGTTTCTGAAAAAGAGAAACTCGAAGCTGAACTCGAAGCGATTGAAAACTTCGAATCTAATTTAAAAACCTGGCTCGAAGAGTTGTCTGAGATTTCTGAACGGTTTGAAAAAGCGTCGGAGAAACTCTCTACCGTTCGAAAAAAAGCGGCGTTGAATATTAAGAAGCGAGTCGAAGCGGAGCTTCAAGAGCTTTCGATGAAAGGGGCTCGGTTTGAAGTTCAGTTCGAAAATATTTTGCATTCGATTGAACCCCTCGACTTTTCAAAGTTCGATGTAGGATTAGGTGCGCTTTGGGAAAAATCGAAAGTGAGACTTGAAAAGCTTTCGTCGACAGGGCGTGAAAAAGTGGAGTTCTTACTCGCCTCGAATCCAGGAGAATCAATTTTACCTCTCAACCGGATTGCGTCAGGGGGGGAACTTTCGAGGATTATGCTCGCTTTGAAGAAGACGCTCGCGATTGATGCCGAGACTTGTGTATTGGTTTTCGATGAAATCGATACGGGAATTTCGGGAAGGGTAGCCGACGTCGTTGGACTCAAAATGAAAGACTTAAGCCGGTCGTTTCAAGTCATTTGCATTTCTCATCTTTCGCAAGTGGCGGTGTTTGCAGACACCCATTATCTCGTTCAAAAAGTGGGTAAAAAATCGAGAACCGAGACAGAAATTATCCGTCTTTCTAAAGAAGAGAGTGCCAAAGAAATTGCCAGATTGATTTCTGGCGCGGAAGTGACGAAGGGCAGTCTTGTTCACGCTAAAGATCTGATCACGGCCGCTCACTCGCGCGCTGCATCCAAAAAAACCAAAAGCAATCCCGCACACGTCCGTTAAGGCCTCCCATTTTAACGCTTGTGGCGCGAAGCTCTGACAGGTACGATTTCCATATCCGTTCTAAGCATTAATCAGTACCAAAACTTAACTTTTCATCCAAGGAGAGACAGGCATGCGTATTTTTTTATCCGTATTGGCAATGGCGTTTTCTTTAAATCTCTCTGCTGCGGGACTTACCATCCACGCTGCAGAAATCGGGATTGGTAAATTTCACCGTCACGATAATAGTGTTCACACCTACGAAGCAGAAAATGCTTGGGCGCCTTACATCCTTCCCGCAGGCCAGGTGAAGCTTCCTTACGTCAAGGAAAACTCAAGCGAATCCGTCACGATTTTTTTCGATACGCTCGAAGGAATGCTTAAGGAAATGGTTAAAGTCGCAAAAGAACGCAATCAAAAAGTCGCGGTCTTAAATATCAACGCCCACGGATTGCCTGGGGGAATGTGGTTTCCAGCGACGACAAAACTCATGAATAGTTTTGGATGCATGCAATGGAAACAAGCCGCCAATGGAAGTGATGAAGGAAATTACAAACAGTATTACTCTCCTGTTTCCAAATCCGATATTTTGCAAATGCGTGAATATTCCAAATCGGGCGGAAATGTTCCCTGCGTGACTGGCACTTCCCAATGGAAATCGGTTGTCGCAAGCATCGACGGCATGAAAACTGTCTTCACTGAAAATGCTCGAGTGAATCTTCTTTCGTGTCTCGTAGGATTGGGTCCTGTCGGCGATAAATTCTCTAAGGAATTGGGCCAGGTTCTTTTTGCAAATACCGAAGGTACGGTTAAAACTTCGATTAATTTAGGTCTTGGCGACTGGTCGATGCCTGAAGGCATGGGCTTCTGGGATTACATCAACGATGAGCAACTTGAAAAAGACAATAAAAGCTATCCCATCAATAAAAAGGATCGCGAGCAAATGCAAAAAGGAAGCGTTCGCATTGCGAGTTTCGAAAGCGGTGGTTGGAGTTCTAAAGTCCTTACCGATCTCGATTTCATGATGTTAGATGGCAGCGTCGATTCAGGCAGAGTCGTTACCGAAGTGGAAGCCGACAGCGTGGGTGTGAAGCCCTCGCAAATCCGTCTTCCTGGAACGGCATTGTACTTACCTGTAAAATAACATTGTCGCCGTCGGAATTACCGACGGAATGAGAAGTATCGCCGTCATTGCGAGTCCGGCGTAGCGGAGCGAAGCCGGACGCGGCAACCTTTTTATGCTGAGCTGCGAAGGTTGCCGCGTCGCTATCGCGACTCGCAATGACGAATTTTTATGCACGATAAACAGAAATTTAAGAAGGCGTGACAACCTTCACGCTTTGTCGCAACCGCTCTAAAATATCACTCGGAAAATGATGATTGCTCGGCACTCCGGGATTCAAAAACACACTCACATCCTTCGCTATCACTTTCAGAAATAAGTGACCCTGCAATTCAATATAATCAAACGCTGTGGGATCCGCCCAATTTTGAAGCCTCTCTAACGTATCAAAAACAGGCACCGCACGCTTCTCTTCGTCTTTCAGATAAAGGGGATAAAAACGCTCTGTTTTACTGATGGCACGCCATTCGCCAGCACTCTTATCCGCTCTCTGAGCCGGAATAAACAGCGTCGCATTTAAAAAAGCATCATAAAAGAAATTTGCTTGAGCAGGATTGGCTTTCGCCATCTCAAGAGCATCATCTAAGTCCGTCATGCGAAACGTACTAACATTTCCAAAATTAAATTTCTAGGGCCTTTTTAAAGGCATAGGCTCGCGGATTCCAGCCTTCGCGTTCGTAGAATTGAATCGCCCGAGTGTTGTCTTTCCCAGTGCAGAGGCGAAGACCCTGGCATTGCTCTTTCTTCGCGATTTCTTCCGCATGCTTCAAAAAGAACGCTCCTAAACCCTTGGATTGTTGATGGGGGGCTACAATTAAATCGTCGATATAAACATGTTTCCCGTGCACAAAGTCATAAAGGATACGATATCCCATCAGTGCTAAACACTTTTGATTCTCAAAACTCCCTAAGAGAATGTATCCATTGTGTTGATGCGCTTTTTGGTACAAGTCCATGAAACCACTGAAATCAAGATGTGGGCGCAACTCTTTAATCAAAGAAAAGGCTGCTTCTAGTTCAGACGGAGTTTTTAAGGTTTGAATGTCCATCGTTTTAAAGCGCGCTCAAGACAGGTTGAACTAGGTTTTTTGCCACGATATCACTCCCTTTCGCGCTGAGATGAACTCCGTCATGAAAAAGCTCTGGATCTTTAATCGCTAAAACCTTTCCGATATTGGCGTAAGAAAAATTCTTGTGATTTCCAAATCGAGTTTGAAGCATGGAGTGCAGAGCGGCTTGTTGTTCTTCGACCGCCTCAGAGTAAAAAGGCTCTGTCGAAACGAGAACTTTTTTACCTTTGGTAAGCGCAAACTCCGCCGCATTTCCAATGAGGCCGCAGTAAAGAGACCAGGTTGGGCCACACTCAGGTGCAGACGCATGGCCGAACTCTTCCTTTGTCGAAAATTTGCCTAAGTTCTTCTCAATCGATTCTTGCATTCCCGCCACTGCTTGCAAAGCGGTGGCGGTGGTTTTTTGCGTCAGATTTGGACGAAAAACGGTGGCCTTGCCCCAATAGGCTGATTCCAGATCCCCGCCATAACGGATCGCCATTGCTTTCTCTTTTAAGATCACAGGAATGATCGTGAAGTATCCTGTCATCTTAAAGAGGGGAGATTCGTATTTTCCAAAGGACTTATTGCTCGCTAAATCGTCAATGCCTTCATAAAAAAGGACCATGTCGTAATTTAAATACTCATAGTGCTTAAGATCCATGAGAAAAGGTGCGGCGCCTGTGCCATTGAAAGCGATATTAAAAACAGTATATTTTTTTCCTTCGCTCTTTGTACTTTGAGTTTCATTTAAGTGTCTCTCAAGAGAAGCGGGAACCGTTTGTTCGGGTGTTAGCCCGTATCCAAAACTGACGCTACCTCCCAGTACGATAATTCGGATTTCGTTTGCTTGTTTCTTTCCGATGACGGGCCCTCGATAGCCTTGGTAATTCACGCTCGCGATTTTATCGAACTTTCGGTGCAGAAAGAGATCAAAACCGAAAAATGCGGCGACTCCGACGATGATTAAAAGGGGAACCAGAATCGCGACGCGCAAGAGGACTTTTCGAGAGGTGTCGCTCGTTTCATCTTTTTTTTGCATTCACACTTTTACCACCGTGAATTTTACACTGTCAAATCTCGAGGTTCGCCGAGCAGAGGATTGACAACGGGTTGAAATCCCCGCACTCTTCTTTTTTCTTAGAGCTCATCCATGCTGTTTAATTCGATTGAATTCGCGCTATTCTTTCCCATTGTCACGCTGCTTTACTTTTTGACTCCCCATGCCTGGCGTTGGCTTGTGCTCCTCATTGCAAGCTGCATTTTCTACATGGTTTTGATCCCTATCTACATCTTGGTGCTCTTTGCCCTGATTGCCGTAGATTACTACTCAGGCATTTTTATTGATCGCTCGGAAGGAAAAAAGCGGAAGACGATTCTGCTCTTCAGCCTAGCAGCAAACTTAGGCATTCTTTTCTTTTTTAAATATTTCAATTTTTTCAACGCGAATTTTGCAACCTTAGCGAATTTCATTCATTGGAATTACCCGATCCAAAGCTTGGCGATTATTTTACCCGTGGGACTTTCGTTTCATACGTTTCAGTCGATGGCCTACACGATCGAAGTCTACCGAAGGCGCTATCCGGCAGAGAAACACTTAGGCATTTATGCCTTATATGTCTTGTTTTATCCGCAGCTTGTGGCAGGGCCCATTGAGCGACCCCAGCACCTGCTTCCTCAATTTCATCGAGAGCATCCATTTGATTGGGAGCGCATTAAGCACGGACTGGCCGTCATGCTGGGAGGTCTGTTCAAAAAAATGGTGATTGCGGATCAACTCGCGGTTTTAGTGAATCAAGTTTACGGGCATCCAACGGAGTACACGGGAATTCAACTCGTCATTGCGACTTATTTCTTTGCGT
This sequence comes from uncultured Bdellovibrionales bacterium, assembly GCA_937903155.1. Lineage (GTDB taxonomy): Bacteria > Bdellovibrionota > FAC87 > UBA2466 > UBA2466 > CALCZU01. Next base: position 961 of record CALCZU010000041.1, on the reverse strand, counting down.
TTCAGATTTTCTGCGATTTTTCTGGTTATACCGATATCGCGCGCGGTGCCGCTGAAGTGATGGGTTACAAACTCATGATCAATTTCAACCGACCCTATTTTGCGAGTTCAGTTTCGGATTTTTGGCACAAGTGGCATATTTCACTCTCAACTTGGTTTCGGGATTACCTTTACATCCCCTTGGGTGGAAACAGAGTTTCGACTTCCCGACAATACGCGAATTTGATGCTTGTTTTCGTTGTGAGTGGTCTTTGGCACGGGGCGAGCTGGAACTTTGCATTTTGGGGCTTTCTTCACGGAAGTTTCTTAATTCTGTCACTTGCGCTTGTACCCTGGAAATCTCAAGCGACGATTCTTTTTGGCTTAGATAAAAAACCTAAAATAAGCCGAGTTCTCTCGATTCTATTGGTCTTTCATCTGGTTTGCTTCGCATGGATTTTCTTTCGCGCAAATTCGCTGCAGGATGCGTTTTATATTGTGAACCATCTTTTTAATAATCCCAATGGGATCCATTTCGGGGCTCTTTTTCCGACCTATTCCAATCGCGAGCTGTGGGTCTCTGCCGTCCTGATTGCAGCGCTCATCGTCAGTCAGATGATGGAACGTAAGCAATCCCTATATGTCTTCTTGCAACACCGACCCACTTGGCTGCGAATCGTCTTATATGGAATCTTTCTGCTCTGTCTTGTGATCTTTGTTCTGACAAGCGATTTGGGGTCGCAACAGTTTATTTATTTCCAGTTTTAGGAAAAGTCTTTTGAAAGTACTTCACTCATTGCGTAAAGCTTCGATGACTTCGAGCTTCTCTGCTTTAAGTGCGGGAACGATTCCACTCAAGATGCCTACGAGAAAAATGGAAATCACACTTAAAATCAGAGGATAGATGGGAAAAACCCATTCAAATTGGATTTTAGAAACCATTTGAGACGCTCCAAAAATGACTGCTTGGTAAGTACAAAAAC